>NZ_DEPK01000075.1:0-9668 GCF_002358725.1 Microbacterium sp. UBA3394 | reverse complement strand
CTCAGACCAAACTGACACAGTCACCCTGAAACCGTCGCACATGGGTGGACATCTCCGAGCGGTTACTACACCCGTCTTGTGGGTTCTGGTCGGAGTTGTCCGTTTCGCGGATGACCAGTCGACGAGGGTCCATCTGGACATCTCGATCGAGCGTTGCGAGCTTTGACAGCATTGGCGCATGGCGTTCACGATCAGGGAACCGCTTGCGGCCGAGGCCTCCGCAATCGCCGACATTCACGTCGCGACGTGGAAGGAGGCGTACTCGGAGCTGCTCCCCGAGGACTACTTCTCGGAGGAGTACGTAGCGGGCCGTCATCGGATGTGGCAGCACGTCCTGACTCACCCGCGTGACGACGTGGTCGTTCACGAGGCCGAGGCCGATGGCGAGATCGTGGGATTCGCTTGGGCCGGGCCGGGCGAGGGAGTCGATGCGGAGGAGCCGCCGCGCGATCGACTCCTGTACGCGATCTACGTACTGGCCGTGCACTACGGGACTGGGGCCGGGCAGGCGCTGCTGGATGACACGCTGGGGGACGGTCCGGCGATGCTGTGGGTGGCCAAGGAGAATCCGCGCGCGACGGCGTTCTATCTCCGCAACGGGTTCCGATTCGACGGAGTCGAACAGGTCGACCCCCACGCTCCGTTGATCACCGACGCACGGATGGTGCGGTAGCCGGGTGGGAGAAGGGCAAGACCGGTATCGCTCATCGGGTTGTGGTGCGGTCAACCCGGCGCTCTAGACTCGCCAGATGGCACGTCGTCGCGGCAGTCTGACTGCACCACGCGAGCATGATCCGGATCTGCCCCGGGTGCTTGAGGACTACGTAGCACTGGCGCCGCGCGAAAAACGAGAAGGCGCTCGAATCGTGCTGGGCGACGGGGATGTCGACGCGCCCCACACACGGATCTCGGAGTCCCGCATCCAGGTGGGGACTTTGGGACGGCTCGACCTCACGGGGTCGACGCTCGTGGATGTCGCCATCGACGATCTCGCCGCGATCGAGGTCGCCGCCCGAGACGGCAGGTGGCGGAACGTCGTCGTGAGCGGTGGCCGTGTCGGCACGCTCGATGCCGTCCGTGCAGATTGGGACGGCGTGACGTTGCGCGGGCTTCGCATCGACTTCCTCTCGCTGCCCTCGGCTGAGATATCGGATGTGCTGATCGTCGATTGCACGATCGGAACGCTCGATGTGCCGGAGGCGTCGCTGACGCGCGTGCGCTTCGAGAACTCCCGCGCCGACGAGCTCGATACCCGCGGCTTGCGCGCGAAGGACCTGGATCTGCGTGGGCTGGACGTCGTCGCGTTCACGGACGTGCGCGGCCTCGCAGGTGCGACGATCCACGAGCGGCAGGCGGAACTCCACGCCGTCGCTTTCGCCCAAGCGCTGGGAATCAGCACGGAAGATTGATCCCCGCCTATGCCAGACCCGCCTGGATGGCGCGGATGTTCGCGGCGAGGACGCCTCGGCTGAGGAGTCCGGGGCCGAGCGGACCACTCCTGTCTTCGCCGAGGAGCGGCAGCCGCCGCAGGGCTGCCTTGGCTTCGGGGCTCAGTTGATCGAGCTGCCAGCGGATCTCGTCGCGTACCGCGTCGATGTGATCCGGTCTCGACAATCCCGCTGCCTTGGCGGCGTAGGCAGCGGCGCCGAGGGCATGAGCGCCCATGTGGGCCACTCCGGCGGCTTGCGCGGCTGCTCGCGCGGCGGCGACGGCCGATGGGCTCGTGACGTCGCGCGCCGCGCGCCCCGCGACGAAGCGGCGTCGGATCTCTCCGGCCGCATCCAGCTCACCGCGCGCGAAGGCTCGGGTTCGCGGGATCGCGTTCCGCGGCCGCCCGTCGGCGGGTGACTCCGATTCGAAGACCGCGAGGACTCGTTCGGCGCAGTCCGCCGCCCACGATGCGACGATCCGGCGATCAGCTTCGCTCAAGGCCTGCGGTGATCCCATCACGGCGTTCCGGAACGACGGGACGCGCGAGCACGTGCCGCCTCGTGTGCGTCGCGCAACAGCGCGATGGTTTGCTGTGCCGTCGCCGCCGCCGGGTTCACCACCGACACCCATCCGGCTGCGCCATACAGCGGGTGCACAACGAACACGTCGACATCGGCCGGGCTCGCGCCCTCGTCCACGATCTGCGATGCCCGCTCGCGTCCGACGTGGATGTTCACGCGGAAGCGACCGGGCTCGTTGAGCCGTGAACTCTCGTCGTCGGGATAGTTTTTCGTGACGATCGTTCCGTACGGCTGGGTCCGCTCGGGCATGACCCCATCCGGGGCATGGTAGAAGAACGCGTCACCCCAGGCCACCTCCGGAGAACCGCTCGCTTCCCCGGGAATGACCACGAGCACGCCGTCGAAGTCGCTGACGGCGTCAACAATCTCTCGCATATTCATCCTTCAATCGTCACCCTCAAGTGCTTATGTGGACATGGGCCAGACGGGAGCGGGTATGTCAGCACGTAAGTCTCAAGAGAGCGGATGGACGACAGCCGCCGTGGCTCGGGTCGGGGGCTATTCCACGCAACAGGTACGGGACCTCGAACGGCTCGGTGTGCTCCCCGCGGCCAAGCGCATGCCGAACGGATACCGGACGTACCGGGAACGCCACGTCCTCGCGCTCCGCGCGTACCGCGCTCTGGCCGCCGCGATCGGACCCGCGCCGGCGCGGCAGATGATGCCCACGTTGGTGCAGGGAACTCTCGAGGCGGCCGCAGCAGAGATAGATGACCTGCACGCCGTGCTTGCCCGGAGGAGAGAGCGCGTTCGCGAAGCGAGCCGCGGTCTCCAGGCCGTCCTCGCGGATGCCGCGCATGTCTTCGACGAGCACGACTCCATGACGATCAGCGAGCTCGCCGACGCTCTTGGGGTTCGATCCTCGGCGCTGCGCCATTGGGAGCACGAAGGACTCGTCCATCCCGACCGGATGAGCACGTCGCGTACCCGCCGCTATAACTCTGGCGCCATCACCGAAGCGCGAATCGTCGCCGCACTCCGAAGTGGCGGATACCGCATCCCACCGATCGCGCGCGTGCTCGACCAACTTCGCGAGCACGGTCTGACGGCGGAAGCGCAGGCACTTCTCGACGAGCGGATGTCCGACCTGAGCAACCGCAGCGTCGCTCTGCTCGCCGCCTCCGGACACCTCCACGCGCTGCTCATTCAGCGGGAGAAGGCTGCCGCGACGGGCTGAAGCGACGCGGGTGCATGCCTTGCGGCATCTCGCGCGCGAAGAGGGAACGGGCAGTGAGAATCGGACTGTACGGGACTTGTGCGACACGTAGACGTCGGGCAGAGATTGCTGCACGATCTGGTGGGAAGGCGCGCGTTGGTGGACCGGCAATCGGCCGGAGGCAGCGAGGCTGCCGGGGTGCTGTCTGCCCCCGACGGCCGACTCCTCCAAGTGCAGGCCCATCGGGCGCGTCCTGGGCCGCTCACGCCCGATCATCGGGGCCGCGCGACCCTCGTTCGCGGGCACCCAGGTCCCGGACCTGGCGATCTCCGGAAGTCGTTGCGTCATCTCAGCACCGACATCCTCCGGCTTCGAGAGAATGGATAGAGTCCCGATGATCCGAGGTGCCCCGTGGACCTGCCCTCCCTTGACAATCTCGCCTACCCTGCAGGCGATGACGGCGATCACCCAGGCGGCGGGCATTGCGCGTCGCTTGGCGGAGGTACCCGCGAGGAGAACCGCCTTGCGATGGTCGATCAATATGGCACCGCGCTGCGGGTGCTCGTGGATGCCGCGGAGGCTTCCGGGGACGGATGGGGCCTCAGCCGTCCGATTCTGTTCGCCGTGCACCAGCTCTGCGAGAACGCGCTCGACCTGGCAAACGACCGCGCCAGGGTGACCGTGTCGCGCAGCGGAAAGCACCGCCACTCGCTCGCCGTGAAGATGGCAGGCGCTGTCGCTGGCCGCGTATACGACTATCTAACCCCGGATGAACGTCGGTGGTGCGAGCGCTTCGTCGAACAGACCGTGCCTCTGACTGGCAACGGGTTCCCAGGACGGTTCGCCGACGGCACAGTATCGGGCAGGAGCCAGCTCGACGATATCTGGTGCTGCATCAACCCGGCAGCCCTTCGTGATGCGGCGCTCATGTTTGCTGGTCTCACTCTGCTCAGTTCCTCCGAACTCGAGGAAAGCGCCGTCCAACTCCAGTCGCCTGCGAATCCAGCAAGCGCTGCGACTTGACCGACCTGCCTGCGGGCATCGCTCTGTCTGGCAGGCTTCAACCCGTGGATGAATTCATGGTGACCTTCGGGTTCGTCGCAAACGTCATCACTGTCGTCGCGGGCCTGGTCGCGATCTTCGGTGTTGTATGGGCAATTCTCGGGCGCGCGATGTTGACTGTGAACACTGATGTGAACCCTGGACCCGCGCCGAGTCTGGTCGTGAGGGTGTCCTCTACTGGGTCGAATCCAGTTCATGATGTCGAACTTGCAGTAGGCGCTCTAGACGACAACACATTCGCCCTATGGGGTGACGGCGCTGGGAGAAGGTCCGCGCTCAATCGCGGGGAGACTCTCACTGTCACCGCCTTCGACGACGCGACCACGTCGTTCGGCTCCCCGCCATTCGAGGGTGAGCATCGCCACCCGATGAAGCCCGGCGAAGGATGCTACGTAACGGTGCAGTGGCGCTCGCCTCTGTTTCCGTGGCGCCGAAAGTCGCGCACCTATGCCTGGCCACCCGCACTTCGCTTCGCGAGCCGGCAACCGAAGCTGCTCAGGTGGCAAGCCGAATCGAGATTTTTCGAGCGAGCGCACGACCCCAGGAACAACTCGGCACGACTGGGATTCACGCGGCCGAAGTGGGCCCCTCCGCAGGCCACCGCGGCAACCGATCCGACCTTCAACGCTCTCGTTGCGGAGAACAAGGGGGTCGTGCTGGTCGGGTTCGGAGCAGCATGGCAAGGAGAGTTCTGGCTGGGTGTGCAGCGGATGCTGCACGCACTTGCCGCGAACTACGCCCCTCGGATAAAGGTGCTCATCGTGACGATCGAAGACTGCCCGATTGCAGCGTCGAAGTACACGACTGGGACGTTCCCTCACTTCAAATTGTTCCGAAACGGACAGGTCGTAGCCTCACACGACGGCGCTGGCTCGATGCCGGACATTGAAGCCGGACTCGCGCCGCACTTGACTTCGCTTCGCTAGTGGACCGACGTTCGAGCAGTCCACGGCCCCGCCGCGGACGAAACAGTACGCTCGCGGGATGGAGTTCACCCTCACCTACCAGGGACCGCTTCCGTCGAAGCAGCGGGGCATTAGCCCTGTCAAAGCGCTATTGCGCCAGGCGTTCCATCCGCAGATCAAGGCGCACCTAGACCAGCGCCTCACTCCAGCGATCCGACCCCGCCTTGTGTCGAATGTTGACGGGCACGAGTTCATTGCGCCCGCAACCCCAGAGCTTGGCACAGCGGTCGAGCTTGACGTCTTGCTGCTCTCGCCCCCGAGGCAGAAGATCGGGGACGCGGACAACCGCCTCAAGACGCTCATCGATGGTCTCACGCGACCCGCCAACAAGGAGCAGATGCAAAACCACGTCGCACCGCTGGATGGCGGGCCGACCTATTGTCTGCTCCAAGATGATCGCCTCGTGCAGAGAATCGGGCTCGATACGCGCCGTTGGTACGGCGCACCGAGCGACCCCTCGGAGTCTTTGGTCGTGGTCACGGCCAAGGTGGTGCTGTCAGCCGATGTCACCGTCAACGGGCCGACGAGCGCCACCTTCCTCGTTCTCTAACGCAAGCAGGAAGACGCTCGGCACCAACGGCTGTGGTGCGATGACGGACCGGTTGCGGGCGACCTCGGAGCGGTGAGCCAGGACTGAAATCTGGGGTGCGCAGAGTGGGGTCTCGGTTGAGCCTCGACGGCGACGCCTCACGTTGTTTGGACTGTCCGTGGGCTCCGTGAGTCTGCGGACGGGCGAGGGTCCCCCCGGATATCGTTGGGATGTGCTCGGGCTCGCGGATGAATACACCGTGCCGTTGTACTCCCAGGCGGAGGCGGCTCGGATTATTGGCGAGCCAGAGAACACGGTCCGGAACTGGGCACGCGGATACGCATACCGGACAACCGACGGCCCGAAGACGTCCCTCAGCCTCATCACCGTCTCTCCACATCCATTCAGCCGGATGTCTGTCCCGTTCGTCGGGCTCGCGGAGGCATACGTCATCGCCTCCCTGAAGAAGGCGGGAGTGCCGATGCAACGCATACGCCCCGCTGTTGAAGCGATCCGAAACGAGATGGGTACCGCCGAAGCACTCCTCAGCGAACGGCTCAAGACTGACGGCTCGGAGGTCCTCTTCGACTATGTCGAGGGCAACGGGCTGACTCGCTCCGGGCTTGCCGTCGTCCGCAACAAGCAAGGGGTCATCCCCGAAGTTGTCGCCGACTACCTACAGACGATCTCGTACGTGGACGGGCTCGTCGAGTCGTTCCGGCCGATCCGCTACGGCGGGACAGTCTTCGTCGACCCTCGCATCAACGCCGGTCGCCCCTCGTTCGTCGAGACCGGGGTACGGATCATCGACGTCGAGAACCGGGTCGCTGCTGGGGAGCCGATCGCGGAGGTCGCCGATGACTACGACCTCGACCCCGACGAGATAGTCCGCGTCATCGCCGCCGACCGAGCCGCCTGAGGGCCGGATGACCGACCCGCGATTCTTCGTCGACCGGAGCCTCGGTGGGAAGGTCATCGCTCGCCTCCTTCGTGCCGACGGATGGGACATAGTCACGATGCGCGAGTTCTACGGCCGCGCCGGGGACAGAATGAACGATGTCCCGTGGATAACCGAGCAAGCCCGCCTCGGTCACGCAATCCTTTCCTGCGACGGGATGATTCTCAGCAACCCTCTCGAACGGGCCGCGATCAGCGATTACGCCGCCCGCGCGTTCGTCCTCCCGACATCTCAAATGACCGGCCCTGAACAAGCTGCCCGGTTCATCAGACACCGCGCAGCCATACACGATCGCGCGACCGCCGATTCTCCCGCCGGATTCGTCGTCTACGAGAGCCGCCTCTCCCGCGTCCTGCCCTGACAACCCGGCGGCGTGTCCGATCCACGGTTGTTCGCCGAGCCGGGACGATCGTCCAGTGACCTCGGATCAGCCGACCATCCCGCCCGCTTCGGACGCCGCAGACCTCGCCGCGACCCGGCGATCCCTCGTCGACATGATCGAACTCTGGCCACGAATGGTCGGCACCGCCAAGGCACCGTTCCGAGGCGATCTCGACGTCCACCGCGCGATCAGCATCCACTCTCACGCGCACCACGCGGTCCAACTCGCGCGCGCGCTCGTCATGATGGATCAAGAAGGGAGCGAGATCGCGATGATTCCGACGATTCGCGCCATCTTCGAGATGGGCGTCACTTGTGCATGGCTCCTCCTGACACCCGGATCTGGGGACATCCTCGTCCGCGAAGGCACCAAGAAGCGCAAGACCGCCCAGGAGGCGCTCCTCAAGATCGGAGTCGACGCTGATCCTGGCTACTCACAGTCCCTCACCGTCCTCGCTGAGCTCAACGCACCCGGAACCTCCTTCGAGATCCAATGCCGCGCTCTCGCGGGAGGGGAGTCGCTCTACGTCACCTACCGAGTATTCTCCGCGCAGGCACACGCGGGCCTCGGGCTCGTCGACGCCTACTTCATCGAAGACGAGGACTCACCGATCGGGATCGCCTTCGACCCGATGGCTCCGGCGGAGCCCCGGGACGCGCACCTCGGCATCGCCGCATGCATGCTCTTCCTCGCGATCAACGCGGATGAAACCGCTCGGCAGAAGCCCCGCTACACGACGCAGCTCGGCAAGATCGCCCGTCGGCTCGGCGTCGGAACTGAGATCGCACGGGCTGACGGGACAACGATGGGACCGCGGCCGATGGACTAATGTGAGCTGCCCTCGAATCGCGCACCCGAAGGGCACTCCGGGCGGTCCGCAGCGTGTGTCGGCGGCGTGAGCCGCGAGAAAGCGGTGCAGGGACTGCTGCACGATGCGGGGACAGCCGATCTGGCTTGCACGAAGCGGTCCGCTCACCGAGCATCGCGCGAATGGGGATGCGCGGTGGGCGCTGTGGACCCAGTGGGCCTCGGAACGAGTAGTTCTACCGCGAGCAAGGAGCAGCGCGGGGTGAAGCGGGAAGGCAGCGTGATCGCCGGCATCCATGTCGGCGGTCTGTGCGATTCTTCAATCGATGTCGCGAGCGGGGCGACGAGGGCAGAGTGGCATGGCTATTCGAATCACGCACGTTCGGTTCTCCGGGCAGGAGAAGACGCACCAGACCATCGTTCGTTGCGCGTGGACCAACACCGCGACGGGCTCAACCGGGGACAACGACAAGCCTTCGATGGTGAGCTTCGTCGACAGCAAGAAGAACGAGGTCGTAGTCGGCACTGGCACGAATGAGGTGCAGGTCGGAGCCGTGCACCCGGACGGCGGCCAGCCGTACCTGCGCACCTACGCCGACGGCAAGTGGACTAACAACCTGCTCAGTCTTCCGACTTTCTAGATCTGCCATCGACGACCCGCTAGGTTCCGCATCTGGACATTGCCCACAAAGCGATCTTCGAGGCTTCCCTCGCAGATACTTGCGTATAACGCTAGTATTGCTGTGTGAGGTTCGCGGACCGTGACATCGAGGCGTATTGGCTCGGCGGCCCGGCTCCGCGACGCGTGCCACCGGATGTTCGCAAGCGTCTGGTGCGCAAGCTCCAGATGCTGGACGCGGCGGCGGAGCTCCAAGACCTGAGGGTCCCGCCCTCGAACCATCTCGAGAAGCTACAC
The DNA here is from genome assembly GCF_002358725.1 of Microbacterium sp. UBA3394. NCBI lineage: Bacteria > Bacillati > Actinomycetota > Actinomycetes > Micrococcales > Microbacteriaceae > Microbacterium > Microbacterium sp. UBA3394. The sequence continues at coordinate 881 of NZ_DEPK01000075.1, read as the reverse complement.
GGCGACAGAGCGGGCAGCTACAGCATTCGGGTCAATGATCAATGGAGACTCGTCTTCGACTGGGACGGAGGGGAAGCCAAGAATGTCGCTTTCATCGACTATCACTGAGGATCTGTCCACCCCGGGCGAGATCCTCCTCGAAGAGTTCCTCGAGCCGCTGGGAGTCAGCCAGTACGAACTCGCCAAGCGCATCGGCGTCGACCAGTCCCGCATCTCGCGGATCGTCCGCGGCCGACAGGCGATCACCGCGGACACCGCGCTTCGACTGGGCGCGTTCTTCGGCACCACCCCGCAGTTCTGGCTCCGGCTGCAGGAGGGTTACGACCTCGCCCTCGCCCGCGATACTGCGCCAATCAGCTCGATCCAGCCGCTGAGCGCCTGATCTCCGCCTGAGCGAATGCACGTGCGTCCTCCAGATCATCTGGCCTGCCCGACGTGTGGCGACCGCTTGTCATTCGAGATCCTCGACGACGAGAAGTTCCTCGTTGCCTGGTCCTGTGTGAACTGCGGGCCCATTCGCACGACGGAGCCGGCATAACGCAGGCCCAAGACTGAGCATCGGCGTCGGCCAGTCCCGCCTATCGCGGTCCGTACGCGGCCGGCCGACGGGCATCGCGCTCCGGCAGGGTTGTCACGGGAGCGCGATCACGAGCGTGCAGGCGGCAAGCACAGCAGACGCCAGCGTGCCCACGATGCGCTCCGGACGACTCCTCGATATCGCGTTCAGCACGACGCCGACGGCGAAGTAGGCGAACAGCACCCACGTCGCCACCTGTGCGACGGCGCCGGCATCGCCGATCAGCCCGGCCTGCCACAGGAGGATCGCGGCGAATGCGGCGTAGAGGAGGACCGACACTGCGCTGCCGATCCGCAGGCGCCGA
>NZ_DEPK01000089.1:0-13336 GCF_002358725.1 Microbacterium sp. UBA3394 | reverse complement strand
CTCGCGCGCGACGTCCTCGAAGAACACGTTCGCCGACTTCCCTCCGAGCTCGAGGGTCACCGGGATGAGGTTCTGCGAGGCGTACTGCATGATGAGGCGGCCGGTGGTGGTCTCGCCCGTGAACGCGACCTTGCGGATGCGCTTGTGCTGCGCGAGCGGGGCGCCGGCTTCGATGCCGAACCCGTTGACGATGTTCACGACGCCCGCCGGCAGCAGGTCGCCGATGATCTCGAACAGGAAGAGGATGCTCGCCGGAGTCTGCTCGGCGGGCTTCAGCACGACGCAGTTGCCGGCGGCGAGCGCCGGGGCGAGCTTCCACGTCGCCATGAGGATCGGGAAGTTCCACGGGATGATCTGCCCGACCACGCCGAGCGGCTCATGGAAGTGATACGCCACGGTGTCATCGTCGAGCTGACTGAGCGAGCCCTCCTGAGCGCGCAGCACACCGGCGAAGTAGCGGAAGTGGTCGACGGCGAGCGGGATGTCGGCGGCGAGCGTCTCGCGCACCGGCTTGCCGTTCTCCCACGTCTCGGCGACGGCGATCTTCTCGAGGTTCTCCTCGATGCGGTCGGCGATCTTGTTGAGGATGACGGCCCGGTCCGCGGGCGTGGTGCGCTTCCAGGATTCGAACGCCTTCCACGCCACCTCGACGGCACGGTCGACGTCTTCGACGGTGCCCCGTCCGACCTCGCAGAACGGCTTGCCCGTGACCGGCGAGATGTTCTCGAAGTACTGCCCCTTGACCGGCTCGACGAACTCTCCGCCGATGTAGTGGCCGTAGCGTGCGCGATAGTCGGCGAGCGCTCCCCGCTGGCCCGGAGCCGCGTAGACGCTCGAGACGCCTTCTTCAACGATGGTCATAGTCCTGTCTCCTTCGACTGGCTGCGCGACGAACACTGTCGCGCGATGCCGTCGACGCTAGGCGGCGCTACGTTGCATCCGGTTGCACCCTCATGACGTGAGGCGGTCCAGACGCGCGACGACGCCAGCGCGCTTGGGGGAGCGGGCCGGCAGGAGCTCCAGGCACAGCCGCAGCACCTCCGCGTCGTCGGCGGCTTCGTCGGTGTCGGCGTAGGCGAGCAGCACATCCACGCTCGCGTCTTCGATGAGCGCCTCACGCAGCGCCGCACTCACCGACGCCCGCACCTGCTCGACTCCGGGTGCCACCGAGTCCGGCAGCACCGCGCCGGCGTAGGCGGCGAGCGCGACGCGGTGGGCCCCGCGGTCGAGAAGGGAGACGACGTGCTGCGCGTCGGTGTCGAGGTCGACGGTGAGTCGGTAGGGGCGGGATGCCGGCACCAGCGCCGGGGCGACGGACTCGACCACTCTGCGCAGCCGCACCATCTCGGGGCGCAGCGACTCGGTCGCGCCGTCGCCGTAGACGAGCTCGCCGAGGCTCTCGGCGGACAGCCCCGCACGGTGGGTGGCGAGCATCAGGAGGATCTCGGCGTGACGGGCGCTCAGCTGGACGGATGCGGTCGGGTCGCTCGCGCCGCCGGTCTCGAGCACGGCGCGGTCCCGACCGAGCACCCGGAGCGTCGCGCGCACGGGGGCGCGGCGGCTCGCCCGGCGCTTCGGGGCCTCGGCGCGCCGGCGCAGGCGCGCCACGAGCAGCTCGCTCTCGATGGCGCGGGCGGCGGCGTCCACGAGGAGCTGCGCCTGCGGCGTCACGGCCTCGGCGCCGCCGGTCACGTCGATGACGCCGAGCAGACGGCGCGTCTCGGGGTCGTGGAGCGGCGCAGCGGTGCACGACCATGGCTGCACGAGCCGGTTGTAGTGCTCGGCGCCGCGGATCTGCACCGACCGGTCCAGCCGCAGGGCGGTGCCGGGAGCGGCGGTGCCCACCGCATCCTCAGCCCAGTTCGCGCCCTCGACGAAGCCCATCTCGCCGGTGCGGCGGCGGATGTCGAGGTCGCCCTCCACCCACAGCAGTCGGCCCGATGCGTCTCCCACGGCGACGACGACACCCGACTCGCTCGTCTCGCCGGGCAGCAGGAGTCCGCGGATCATGTCCATCACGGTCGCGAGCGGATGCGCGCGGCGATACTCCTCGAGTTCTTCGCGGGACAGCGCCATCGGCGGAAGCCCCTCGGCACCGACGAGACTCGCCAGCGAACGCTCCCACGAGTCCCGCACGAGCGGTCGCACGTCGGCGAGGCGCGTGTCACCCCGGTTGCCGGCGACGAGTTCTTCGTGGGCGCGCTCGATGAGCAGACGGGATGTCTCCGGCGAGACCCCGCGCTGACGCGACCACGCAGAAGTCATCCTGCTCCGATCGGCGATGAGGGAGCGTAGGGCCAGTGTAGGTCGCACGACGGCGCCGGTCATCCCCCTGGTGCGCCGATTCCGGCGGTGTCAGGCTGAAAGCGTCCCTCGACCCCGAGCATGAGGAGGACCCATGAAAGCTGTGCAGTATCGCGAGATCGGAAAAGGACCGGAAGTCGTCGACATCGACACGCCCGAGCCTGGCCCCGGGCAGATCCGACTGCGGGTGACCGCCGCCGGTCTGTGCCACTCGGACTGGTTCGTGATGGACCTTCCCGAGGACCAGTACACCTACGGCCTGCCCCTCACCCTCGGTCACGAGGGCGTCGGCGTCGTCGACATGCTCGGCGACGGTGTCGAGGGGATCGAGGTCGGCGGGTCGTACGCGATCTACGGGCCGTGGGGCTGCGGCCAGTGCCACGCGTGCTCCCAGGGTGCGGAGAACTACTGTCCGCACGCGGCCGAGATGGGCATCGCTCCTCCCGGACTCGGCGCCCCCGGCGCCATGGCCGAATACGTCATCGTCGACGACAAGCGGCACCTGACGCCGCTCGGCGACCTCGACCCGGTCGAGACGGTCTCACTGACGGATGCCGGGCTGACGCCCTATCACGCGATCAAGGCCGCCGAGCACAAGCTCCGCCCCGGCTCGACGGCGGTGGTGATCGGCGTCGGCGGCCTCGGCCACGTCGGCGTGCAGATCATCCGCGCCATCAGCGGCGCCAACGTGATCGCCCTCGACGTCAGCGACGAGAAGCTCGAACTGGCCAAGGAGGTCGGCGCGCACCACACGGTGATCTCGGACGAGAACGCCGCGGAGCGCGTGCGCGAGCTCACCGGCGGGCTGGGCGCATCGGCCGTCTTCGACTTCGTCGGCGCGCAGCCGACGCTCGACCTCGCCCGCGACGTGGTCGCGACCGACGGCTACATCCACATCGTCGGCATCGGCGGAGGCACCCTCGCGACCGGCTTCTTCTCGACGCCGATGGGCGCGGCCGTCCGCGCTCCGTACTGGGGCACGCGATCGGAGTTGAAGGAGGTGCTCGAACTCGCCCGCACCGGCGCCGTCGGCGTGCACGTCGAGCGCTTCGGCATCGACGACGCCGTCGAGGCCTACGCGAAGCTGCACGAGGGCACCGTCCGCGGTCGCGCCGTCGTCGTGCCGAACGGTTCCTGACGCCCGCGTTTCGTCTCGGTCGCTCCGCTCCCTCGCTCAACGACCGGAAGGGGGCGTCCCACCCCGGTCGTTGAGCGAGCGGAGCGAGACGAAACGCCCCCACCCCCGGTCGCCCGCCGGTCGTTGAGCGAGCGGAGCGAGACGAAACGCCCCGCCCCGCACCCCCGGTCGTTGAGCGAGCGAAGCGAGACGAAACGCAGCCGTCAGGCGCGCGCGTCCCACCAGGCGCGCAGGCGGCGTTCGGCCTCATCCGCACCGAGCACGCCCTCGTCGAGGCGCAGGTCGAGCAGGAACCGGTAGGCGGCGCCCACGTCGCGCCCCGGCGGAATGCGCAGGATGCGCTGGATGTCGTTGCCGTCGAGGTCCGGCCGGATCGCGTCGAGCTGCTCCTGCTCGCGCAGCGCCGCGATCCGCGACTCGATGTCGTCGTAGGCGCTGCGCAGCCGGTTCGCCTTCCGCTTGTTCCGCGTCGTGACATCCGCCCGCGTCAGGATGTGCAGCCGCTCCAGCTGATCGCCCGCGTCACGCACGTAGCGGCGCACGGCGGAGTCGGTCCATGCCCCCTCGGCATAGCCGAAGAACCGCAGGTGCAGCTCGATGAGCAGGCACACCGCAGCCGTCGTCGCCGCGTCGAAGCGCAGCGCGCGCAGGCGCTTGCGGGCAAGCCGCGCACCCTTGACGTCGTGGTGATGGAAGGTCACCCCGCCACCGGGTTCGAGCCGGCGCGTGGCCGGCTTGCCGATGTCGTGCAGCAGGGCCGCGAGGCGCAGCGCGACGTCGGGGACCGCATCCGGGCGCCGCGTCTTCTCGAGCGCGATCGCCTGGTTCACCACCGTGAGCGAGTGCTCGTAGACGTCTTTGTGGTGATGGTGCTCATCCACCTCGAGCCGCAGCGCGGGCACTTCGGGGAGGAATTCGCCCATGAGCCCGGTGTCGACGAGAAGGCGGATGCCGCGCACCGGGTCGTCGGTCGCGAGCAGCCGCACGACCTCGCCCTGCACGCGCTCGGGGCTGACGATGCTCAGCGTCTCGCGCAGGGCGGTGATCGCCTCGGTGGTGGCGGGGTCGACCTCGAACTCGAGTTGCGAGGCGAATCGCGCGGCGCGCAGCATGCGCAGCGGATCGTCGCCGAAGCTCACGCGCGGGTCGATCGGCGTGCGCAGACGCCCGGCGACGAGATCCTCGACGCCGCCGGTGGGGTCGATCAGGGTGCGCTCGGGAACGCGCATGGCCATGGCGTTCACGGTGAAGTCGCGTCGCACGAGGTCGCCCTCGAGGCTGTCGCCGAAAGCGACGACGGGCTTGCGGGTGGTGCCGTCGTAGCTGTCGGCACGGTAGGTGGTCACCTCGACCTGCTCGCCGCGGATGCGCGCGCCGATCGTGCCGAACTCGCGCCCGACGTCCCACTGCGCCGTGCTGATCGGCGTGACGATCTTCAGGATCTCGTCCGGATGCGCGTCGGTGGTGAAGTCCAGGTCGTGCACCGTGCGGTCGAGCAGCGCGTCGCGCACCGGACCCCCGACGATCGCCAGCTCGCGGCCCGCTTTCGCGAAGGCGTCGGCGAGCGTCGCGACGATCGGGGATTCGGCGAGCGCGCCGAGGCGCACGACACCCTCGGCCATGTTCAGCATGGTCTCGAGCCTACCGATCCGACTCGCGGGCCCGATCAGTCGACGACGGTGAGGAAGCCGGCGAGCACCAGCTCGCGCACCCGGGGGAGGAGATCATCGCGCAGGCTGTGCGCATCCACCTCCATGAGATGGGCGATCGCATCGATGAGCACCCCGACCGCGAGGTCGCCGTCGCACGCACCGACGAGGGCGGCAAGGCCCGGATCGACCTCGATCACGCGCGCGTATCCGCCGCCCTGACGCAGTTCGATCACGCTCGGATCCTCGGCCCCCGGCCGATGATGACGGGCCTCGGACACATCGGATGCGGTGCGCAGCACCCGGCTGGCGAGGGCTTCGTCGTCGAGCTCGGCGATGCGGTCGTGACCCGCGAGGCAGGCTGCGATGTGCCCGCCCAGGCCACCGCCGCCGGGCGCCGTACCGATGCGCTCGTAACGCGACAGCGTCGGCACCTCGGCACGGCGCAGAAGCACGGATCCGAAGCCGATCGCCGTCACCCCGCGCCGCTCGAAGTCGTCGAGCCACGCGGCGAGGAGCTCCCCGAAGCGATCGCTGGTCGGCACCGTTCCACCGTCGCGGATCCACAGCTCGGCGTATGCGAGGGGGTCGAGCTGTTCGCGCTCGACGACCCACGCATCCAGCGGCACCGGCGACGCCTCGACCCACGCGCGCATCCGCTCGAGCCCGTCGACGCCGTCGCGCGTCTCCCAGTTGCCCAGGAACTGTGCGACGCCGCCGGGCGCGAGCACGTCGCCGACTCCGGCGACGACCGCCTCGACGAGGGCGTCGCCGACGAGACCGCCGTCGCGGTAGTCGTAGGAGGGAACCCCCGCCGCGCGAGGCGTGATGACGAACGGCGGATTCGACACGATCCGGTCGAACCGCTCGCCGGCGACGGGCTCGAAGAGGCTGCCGACCCGTGTATCGACGCCGTCGCAGCCGTTCAGCAGCGCATTCAGGCGGGTGAAGCGCACCGCGCGTTCGGACACGTCGGTGGCCACGACGCCGTCTGCGAAGCGACGGGCACGCAGCGCCTGGATGCCGCATCCGGTGCCGAGGTCGAACACCCGGCGGGCGGGGGTCGGCATCTGGATCGCCGCGAGCGTGAGCGACGCCCCGCCGACGCCGAGCACGTGATCTTCGGGGAGCGGACCGCCGAGCGCCATCTCGTCGAGGTCGCTCGCCACCCACCACTCGCCCTCGCCGGCGTCGTCGTGGAAGGACTGGGGCCGGATGAGCGCCGCCGGCTCGACGCCGCCGGCGACGTCGACCGCAAGGCCGAGGCGGCGCAGCCCGTCGACGCCGCACGTCGGCAGCGCAGCGGCGACGTCGGAGGCGGGCTGGGCCACGCCGAGCACGAGCAGGCGCCCCAGCACGGCGAGCGGGTCGGTGCGGGCTCCGAGCGCGCGGATCGCGGGCGCCCTCAGCTCCCGGCCGGTCGCGTCGTCGGCGGTCGCGCCCCACGCTGCGCGCAGGTTCTCCGAGGTGAAGCCGGCCCCGCGGAGGTCATCGGCGAGGGCAGCGCAGGTGGCGGCATCCGGTTCAGGCAGCACGCGCCCATTCAACCGCGTTGCGACCGCGGGCGGCGTCACACGGCCCGGCTCCCAGGTCTCTGCAGGGGCGAACCGTAGAATCGCACCGATCGTGCGGTCATGCGTCGCACGGGAGTTCCCCATGACCGACACCTCTTCCTTCTCGCGCGCCGTTCACCGCCCGTGGCGCGGCACCCCTCGCGCAGCGGCCGCAGCCGTGCTCGCGGGCGCCGTCGCGCTCGCACCGACGGCCGCGTGGGGGGCACCCGTCGTCCCCGAGCCCGACGCGACCGATGCGCCGGTGCTGAGCGGCGAGGTCACCTATGCGATGGCACCGGCGGGGAACGGCATCGTCGATGAGGGCGATTCCCTCACGGTGTCGTTCGTCGTGAACAACGGCACGCTCGAAGCCGCCGAGGGCGTCGACGTCTCCCTCGGCCTGTCCGACGACGCCCTGGCCAGCCGCACCTCACTGTCGTCGTGGCTTGCCGGGGACTCGTCGGCGCAGACCGATGAGATCGGCACGACGTCGTTCGGCGCGACCCTTTCCGGCGCGGAGCAGACGGCGCGCCTGACCATCGACGCCGACGACGATGCCCTCGCCGACCGCGAACCGGGTGTGTACCCGCTCGCCGCGACCTTCACACGGGGCGACGACTCGGTCGAGGTGCGCAGCGCGGTGACCGTGCCCGACGACGGCGAGGTGACCCCGTTGACCGTCGTGGTCCCGATCACCGCTCCGGCGATCGGGACGCCGGTGCTGACGGCCGCGCAGCTCGAGGAGCTCACCGCGGAAGGCGGGTCGCTGTCCTCACAGCTGGATGCGGTGGCCGGCACCCCGGTCGTGCTCGCGATCGATCCGGCGATCCTCGCGTCGATCCGGCTCCTCGGAACCTCCGCCCCCGAGTCCGCCCTCGCGTGGCTCACCGAGCTCGACGCTCTGCCGAACGCGCGGTTTGCCCTGCAGTACGGCGACGCCGACGTCGCGGCACAGATGGATGCCGGGTTCGAGGCACTCCTCGAACCCGGCGCTCTCACCGCTCTCATGCGCGACGAGGACTTCGCCGCACCGGTCGAGCAGCAGACCGTCGAGCCGTCGGAGTCGGCCACACCGACGCCGACCGAGTCCTCGTCCGACGAGACCGACACCGACGCGGAGAGCCTCGGGACCCCCTCCCTCGAGGAGCTGCTGTCGGTGGATGCCTCGCACGAGCGCGTGTACTGGCCCGCGACCGGCACCGGCGGTTCGCTGGTGGCGGATGCGCTGGCTGAGGCGAACGGAGACGACGACGCGTCGGCGCTCATCCTGACCGAGTCCGCGCTCGTGACCGGCACCGGTGCGACCGTGCCGGCCCGCGCATCCGCCACCGACACGCAGCTGCTGGTGTACGACACCGACATCTCCCGCGAGCTGAATGCCGCCTCGGCCGAGAGCGACACGACCCTCCGAGCGGCGCCGCTGGCCGCCGCGAGCGCCTACCTGCACTTCGCCGCCGAAGACGCCGGGGAGGAACCGCTTCTGGTCACCGTGGACCGTGCGTCGACGGAGCGCTCTCGTCTCGCCCTGCGCGCGGCGGTGCTCGCCGCCACGCAGGCGCCGTCGACCGCGGCATCCCCGTTCGCCGGACTGGTCGCCCACGACCCGGCTCCGGTGCAGCTCGTCGCCGGTGTGCCCGACGAAGATCGGGCATATGCCGCGGCGGACATGCATGCGGACGAAGACGCTCTCGCTCGCTTCGCCACCGTGCTCGACGACCCGGAGCTGCTGACCGGACCGAACCGTGACGAGATCCTCCAGGTGCTCGGCAACGCCTGGCGCGGCGACGAGTCGTGGCCCGCCGCCGTCTCGGCGCAGCGGCAGGGCACGATCGAGACGATCGATTCCGTCGGGCTGCTCCCGCCGAGCACCGTCCAGCTGCTCGGCTCGTCGTCGACGCTTCCCGTCTGGGTGCGCAACGACCTCCCGTACCCGGTGAACCTCACCCTCTACTCCCAGCCCGAGGATCTGCGCCTCGATGTGGAAGACGCCGTCACCGTCGTGGCCAGTCCCGCGTCGAACACCCGCATCGAGGTGCCCGTGCAGGCGCGCATCGGCAACGGTGAGGTCGATGTCGCCCTCGATCTCCGCAGTCCTGCCGGCGTTCAGATCGGGTCCACCGAACGCGCCGAGGTCTACGTGCGCGCCGAATGGGAGGGCATCGGCATCACGGTTCTGGCGGTCCTCGTCGGGGGTCTCCTCGTGATCGGCCTTGTGCGGACGATCCGCCACCGCCGGCGCGCCGCGACCGACGGCGACGGCGACGGCGAGGGCCTGGCGCTCGAGGCTGACGAGGACGATGCCGAAGACCCGGCATCCGCGACACCGCGGGACGATCGATGAGCGGCATCGGCCGCGCGAGCGTGCTCATCGGTGCGGGCACCGTGGTCTCGCGACTGACGGGTCTCCTCCGCACGGTCGTGCTGGTCGCCGCCGTCGGCTCGGTGCCGAGCGCTGCGGCCGACGCGTTCGCCGTCGCCAATCAGCTCCCCAACAACATCTACGCGATCATCTCCGCGGGGCTGCTGAGCGCCGTGGTGGTGCCGCAGATCGTGAAGGCGGCGGCCCACACAGACGGCGGCAGCGCCTTCGTGTCGAAGCTGTTCACGCTCGGCACGGTCGGCCTGCTGGTCACCACGGCCCTCGCCACCGCCGCCGCACCACGGCTCGTCCAGCTGTACGCGCCGGACTACACCCCCGCTCAGACCGCATTGGCCACCGCCTTCGCGTATTGGTGCCTGCCGCAGATCTTCTTCTACGGTCTCTACGCGCTGGTCGGCGAGACTCTGAACGCAAGACGCGTCTACGGCCCGTTCACGTGGGCCCCGATCGTCAACAACATCGTCTCGATCGCCGGCTTCCTGGCCTTCATCGCTCTGTTCTCCGGTCCGGTCACCCAGGTTGCCGGCTGGACGCCCGACATGATCGCACTGCTGGCCGGTACGGCGACGACCGGCATCGTGGTGCAGGCGGCCCTTCTGCTGGTGTTCTGGCGCTCCGCCCGGCTGCGGGTCCGGCCGGATTTTCGATGGAAGGGCGTCGGTCTCGCGCAGATCGGCCGCCTCGCCGGGTGGACCTTCCTCATGATGCTCGCCGGACAGGTCGCGGGACTCGTGCAGACCCGGGTGCTGTCCGAGGCCTCGAGCGACGGTCCGTCGGTCTTCGCCTTCCAGAACGCGTGGCTGCTGTTCATGCTGCCGTATTCGATCATCGTCCTGTCGATCGGAACGCCCTACTACACGCGGCTCAGCGAGCACGCCTCCGCCGGGCGCGATGTCGAGGTGCGCGACGACATCGTCAGCAGCATCCGCACCCTCGGGCTGTTCGTCGTGCTCGCCACCGCCGCCCTCGCCGTCGCGGCGGTGCCCGCCAGCCGCATCTTCACCACCGACGCGGCCGGCGCCCTGCAGGCGGCCCCCGTGCTTCTGGCCTTCCTCGTGTGCCTGGTGCCGTTGGCGGTGCTGTTCGTGATCCAGCGCACGTTCTACGCGTACGACGACACCCGCACGCCATTCTTCTTCACCCTCGTTCAGGTGGCCCTCGTCGTCACCGGCGCGCTCGTCTCGGCGGCCCTCGTCGACGTCGGCGTGATCGCGCTCCCCCAGCTGGCCTCCTCGGTCGCCCTCACGCAGTCGCTCGCCTCCGTCGTGCAGGTGATTCTCGCGACCTGGCTGCTGCAGCGCCGGCTCGGCGGGCTGCGGGTCGCGGAGTGGATGCTCTCGCTCGCGCGCTTCACTCTCGCGGCGCTCCCGGCGGCGGCCGCGGGGTGGGGGGTGTACCTGCTTCTCGGCGGCCCCGCAGGGTGGACGACCTCGAACCCGCTCCTCGCCGCAGTCGGCACCGGGATCATCGGCCTCGGCGTGCTCGTCGTCTATGTGGGGATGCTCGCCGTGCTGCGCGCCCCGGAGCTGCACGGCGCCTTCGGCCTCGTGCGGCGATTCCTCCCCGGCGGCCGCTGACGCGACCTGCTGCTCGTCCGGCGCGAGGCCGTTCACCTGCGGGGAATTCCGGGCCGTTACCATGTGTTGTCACGGCTGGCAGAACAACGAAGGAGGCGCAGTGCGTCAGGTCATCATCATCGGCTCGGGTCCCGCGGGTTACACGGCGGCGATCTATGCCGCGCGTGCGAACCTCGAGCCCCTCGTGGTCGCCAGTTCGGTCGAAGCCGGTGGCGAGCTCATGAACACCACCGAGGTCGAGAACTTCCCCGGGTTCCCGGAGGGCATCCAGGGTCCCGAGCTCATGGCGAAGATGCAGGAGCAGGCGGAGAAGTTCGGCGCCGAAGTGCTGTACGACGACGTCGTCGACCTCGATGTCGCCGGGCGCAGCAAGAAGGTCACGCTCGGCAGCGGAAAGTCCTTCGAGGCAGACTCGATCGTCTTTGCGACCGGCTCCGCCCCGCGCAAGATCGGCGTCGAGGGCGAGCAGCGCCTCTCCGGGCGCGGCGTCTCGTACTGCGCGACGTGCGACGGGTTCTTCTTCCGCGAGCGCGAGATCGCGGTCGTGGGAGGCGGTGACTCGGCGATCGAAGAGGCGACGTTCCTGACGAAGTTCGCGTCGAAGGTCTACGTCATCCACCGTCGCGACGAGCTTCGTGCATCCAAGATCATGCAGGAGCGCGCCTTCAGGAACGACAAGATCGAGTTCGTGTGGAACGCCGAGGTCGTCGATGTGCTGGGCGAGGATGCCGTCACCGGCGTCGTGCTCGAGGACACCGTCGACGGCAGCCGCCGCGAGCTCGCGCTCCAGGGCCTGTTCGTCGCAATCGGCTACGACCCCCGCACCCACCTCGTGCACGGCAAGCTCGACCTCACCGAGGCCGGCACCGTCTGGGTCGACGGTCGCTCCTCCCGCACCTCGGTCCCCGGGATCTTCGCCGCGGGTGATGTCATCGACCCCACCTATCGCCAGGCCGTCACCGCGGCCGGCAGCGGAACGGTCGCCGCCCTCGACGTGGAGCACTACCTCGCATCGCTCGGTGAAGCCGGCGCACCCGACGCCACGGCCGACCCGATCGAAGACCGCCCGGGCGCGGATGACGAGGAGCCGCTCGCAGCCGCGGAACATTCCCCCGCCGTCGCACGTTGATCCGATAGACGCAAGATTTCTGAGAAGGAGAGTGGAAATGACCGCCAAGGCGACCACGTCGGCGACCTTTGAGCAGGATGTCCTGCAGGCCGACGGCCCCGTGCTCGTGGACTTCTGGGCAGAGTGGTGCGGCCCGTGTCGCATGGTCTCGCCCGTGCTCGATGAGATCCAGTCGGAGAACTCCGACAAGATCACCGTGCTGAAGCTGAACGTCGACGAGAACCCCGACCTCGCGATGAAGTACCAGATCACCTCCATCCCGGCGATGAAGGTCTTCCAGGGCGGCGAGGTCAAGTCGACCATCATCGGCGCGAAGCCCAAGTTCGCTCTCGAGCAGGATCTCGCAGAGTTCCTCACCTGACCTCCGCGTCCTGAGACGTCGAAACCCCGCTGGCCTCCAGGCCGGCGGGGTTTCTTCTGTTCCGAGGGTCTCGGTGGGGGAGGTCGTCAGGATGCGTCGGCGTGGGCGGAGGCATCCCACCGGCGGTGCTTCTCCTCGCCGAGCAGACGCCACACCGCCTTGGTCAGCGGCGGGTAATCCAGAGCGATCTGCCGCAGCACCCGGTAGTGCCGGGCCTGGGAGGGGCGGACGCCTCCGTTTGCTGCGATGTTCTCCGCACGCAGGGTGAGCACCACGAGTTCATCGACCGTCGGGAGGTCTTCCATGAAGTCCCACGGGTCCTCACCGCCGTGCAAACGCTCATCGACGAGCACGGACAACTCGTCCGCTGCCTCCGCGCGCAGCAGTTCGAGACTGGCTCGCCGCGGGGTGCTCTCGTCGTGGGTCACCCATCCAGGGTACGCCGCGTGTCCGATACGGGCATTCTGCGTGCCATCCTGTGGAGAGGTCGGTTTCTCAGCTCGCGCCGTATCCGTTCTCGCCGAGGTCCTCAAGGATACGATTCAGATCCTGGATGCTGGCGAAATCGATGCTGATCTGGCCTTTTCGCATACCGAGGCTGACCTTGACACGCGTGTTGAGGCGGTCACCGAGTCGCTCGGCCACCTCGTCGAGGTAGGCCTTGCGGGCGCCGGCCTGCGGCTTGACGCTCTTCGTGGCGCCCGCGTCCGTGGTCTTCGCCGCAGCCTCGGCGGCGCGCACGGAGAGGTCTTCGTTCACGATCTTGTCGGAGAGCCTCTGCATCGACTCGGGGGAGTCGAGCGAGAGGATCGCGCGAGCATGTCCAGCGCTGAGCACGCCGGCCGCCACGCGCTGCTGCACCGGCACCGGGAGCTTCAGCAGACGGATCGTGTTGCTGATCTGCGGACGGGAACGACCGATCCGTGTGGCGAGCTCCTCCTGGGTGATGCCGAAGTCGTCGAGGAGCTGCTGATAGGCGGAGGCTTCTTCCAGGGGATTGAGCTCCGACCGGTGCAGGTTCTCCAGGAGCGCATCCCGCAACAGGTGCTCGTCGGCGGTCTCCCGGACGATCGCAGGGATCGAGGTGAGTCCCGCGGCACGGGCCGCTCGGGTGCGGCGCTCACCCATGATGAGCTCATAGCTTCCGCCTCCGGTGTCACGGACGACGACCGGCTGCAGGACGCCGAACTCGCGCACGCTGTGGATCAGTTCGTCGAGATCGTCCTGATCGAAGTGGGTGCGGGG
>NZ_DEPK01000135.1:2158-10441 GCF_002358725.1 Microbacterium sp. UBA3394 | reverse complement strand
ATGACCTCCAGGCCCTTGTTCACCAGCGTGGCGGAATTGGTCGTCACGACCCTGCCCATGTCCCAGGTCGGATGCGCGAGCGCCTCACGCGGAGTGACGGTCGCCATGTCGCTGCGCGAGCGCCCGCGGAAGGGACCTCCCGACGCGGTGAGGACGAGCCTGCGCACCTCGGCCCTCTCACCGCTTCGCAGGGCCTGCGCGATGGCCGAGTGCTCCGAGTCGACCGGGACGATCTGTCCGGGGCGCGCCGCACGACGCACCAGATCCCCGCCGACGATCAGCGACTCCTTGTTCGCCAAGGCCAGCGTCGTGCCGGTGGCCAGGGTCGCGAGCGTGGGCCCCAGCCCCACCGAACCGGTGATGCCGTTGAGCACGACGTCGGCCTCGACGTCGTGCACCAGCTGGGCGGCCTCCTCCGCCCCGAGCGCCGTGTGCTCCACGCCGAACGCCTCCGCCTGGGCGGAGAGCGCATCGCGCGAGGAATGAGCCGACAGACCGACGACGTCGAAACGACGCGGGTTCGCGCGGATGACCTCGAGCGCCTGGGTGCCGATGGAGCCGGTGGAACCGAGAACGATGACGCGCCGCATGCGGTCAGACTACCGACGCCGCACGCGTGGGGTCACTCGGCCGCGACGGCGTGCTGCGTGCCCAGGATGTCCACGACGAACACGAGCGTCTCGTCCTGCAGCTCGTTTCCCTCGCTGTCTCCGTACCCGAATTCCGGCGGGATGACCACGAGCACCTGCGAACCGACGGTCTGCCCTTCCAGCGCCTGCTGGAAACCGGCCACGACACCGGTGGTGGTGAAGGTGGCGGGGGTGTCGCGATCCCAGCTGGAATCGAAGACCTCGCCGTCGGACCACTTCACACCTGCATAGTGCACGAGCACCGTGTCGCCGGACTCGACCGTCGCACCGTCACCGACCTTCAACTCGGCGATCTCGACCTCCGTCGGCGCCTCAGCGTCGGGGATGGTCACCGTGGGGGCGCCGTCGTCGTCGAGGGTCACGTCCGGCATGCCTTCGACGGGCTCCTGCTCCTCGCCCCACGCGGCGTCGGGAACGACGCTCAGCAGATCGAAGACGTAGACCTCGGCACCGTTCGTGTCGCTCGCGGGGAAGGCCGCGACCACGCGCGTGCCGGGGGTCGCGCACCCGACGATCTGACCGATCGGGTTGTCGGCGGAGATCTGTGCGGGAAGGATCTCCGCGCCCTCGTACCCGAGCGTTCCCAGCTCCTCGCCGGTCTCGGCGCTGTACGCGGTGAGCGCATAGGACACGAGGTCGCCGGATTCCACGGGGTCTCCCTCGCCCTCGGTCACCACGGAGCTCTGAAGCTCGCCGACCTCGAGCGGGAACTCGAACGTCGCGGTGGACTCCTCGCCCGTCTCGCCCTCGACGGTGACGGCTTCGGAAGCCGACCCTGAGGGGGCCGCCGCGGCGCAGAGCGCATCGGCGGACGCGTCCGGTTCGGGGTCGGATGAGCCGCATCCGGCGAGCAGGATCGCCGCAGCGGCGACGGCGGAGACGGCGAACAGGGAGCGATTGCGCACGAAGACCTCGAGACGGTGGACAGACACGGTCGCCCCCATCCTGCCCCACGATCTCTTTGATCGGGCTGAGAGCCCCGTCGCCCGGGCCGGGATCGGTCGACCGGCGGGCCGAGACCCGCCCGGCTCCACGCGCCCGGAAGCATAACGTGCCGGGCATGCGATCCGCGATAGCCTCGTCGGGTGATGTCTGCGGAAACCCCCGATTCCGAGAACACCGGCAACGACGACGAGCGCACGCCGGAGGGCGTGCGCCGCATGGGCGCGACCTATGCGTTCGGCCGCATGGTGGTGACCCCGCTCGGTCGGCTGCTGTACCGTCCGCGGGTCGAGGGCCGGCATCACGTCCCCCGGCAGGGTCCGGTGATCTTCGCCAGCAACCACCTGTCCTTCATCGACAGCATCGCGATCCCCGTCGCCGCTCCGCGGCCGGTGCACTTCCTCGCCAAGGCGAGCTACTTCGACGGGCCCGGGATGAAGGGGTGGCTGTCGAAGCAGTTCTTCCTCTCGATCGGCGCGATCCCCGTCACGCGGGGTGCCGGGCAGGCGGCGCTGGACGCCCTCGACCAGCAGCGTCTTCTGCTGGATCAGGGCAGCGCCGTCGCACTGTACCCCGAGGGGACTCGATCCCTCGACGGGCGTCTCTACAAGGGACGTACCGGCGTCGCCTTCCTCGCTCTCCAGACGGGCGCCCCCGTGGTGCCGGTCGGCCTCATCGGCACAGACCGCGTCATGCCCGTGGGCGCGAAGATGCCGTCGCTGCGCGAACGTGTCACCGTGCGATTCGGTGAGCCGATCGATCTCTCGCATCACGGTGCCGCGTCGTCGGGTCGCGCTCGCCGCGGGGCCACGGACGACATCATGAGCGCCATCCAGGCCCTCTCGGAGCAGGAGCTCGCCGGCGCCTACAACGAGCTGCCCGCCCACGGGCCGATCGAGAAGATCAGGCAGGCGCTGCCGCACGAGCGCGTGTGAGCGCGCGGCAGCTCAGGCCGCCACGCGCACGGTCGCCTCGTGACGCACCGGGAAGTTGACGGAGTTCGCGATGAAGCACCACGCATTCGCCTGACGGTGCGCCGCGTACGCGGCATCCACCATCCCCTCCTCGGCGACCGTGACGACGGGGTGAAGCACGACCTCACGGAAGGCGCCGCCGCCCGTGCCGTCGAGCACGAGGGTCGCGGTCGCGTCGTCGTGGTACGCGGTGACGACCACTCCCGTGGTCACACACGCGTGGAGGTAGGACAGCAGGTGGCACTGCGCGAGGGATGCCAGGAGCATGTCCTCGGGGTTCCACCGTGCCGGGTCGCCGCGGAACGGGGCATCGGCCGAGCCGAGCAGCGCCGGCTTGCCCTCGACCTCGAGGGTCACGGAGCGGTCGTAGTCGCGGTATCCGCTCGTGCCGCTTCCGCGGTCACCGGTCCAGGTCGCGCGCAACGCGTAGGAGTGTTCGCCGGGCATGGGGCCAGTCTGACACGACCGGCCTCGCGCACGGCCGGACGTTAGGCTGGTCCCGTGCCGGAGACCTTCGCCGCCAGCAGCGCCGTCCCCCTCGCCGTCGTCGAACGCAGCGGGTTCATCGAGTCCCGCCACGTCGGGTCCGCGATCGTGCTGTCCCCCGACGGCGGCGCGTCGACGACGCTGGGCGACACCGAAGCGCCGATCCTTCCTCGTTCGTCGCTCAAGCCGGTGCAGGCGCTGGCGATGCTCGCCGCCGGCACTCCCCTCGAGGGCGAGCGACTCGGCATGGCCACGGCCAGCCACTCCGGCACCGATCGGCATGTCGCCGTCGTGCGGGACATCCTCGACGCCGCCGGCCTCGATGACTCCGCCTTGCGGTGCCCGCCCGCGTGGCCGGGAGACGGCCCGGCGCGGGACGCGATGGTCCGCGCCGGGGCCGCGCCGGCAGGCGTGCGGATGAACTGCTCCGGCAAGCACGCCGCCATGCTCCTGGCGTGCACCACGAACGGCTGGCCGATCGAGACGTATCTGCACCCCGAGCATCCGCTCCAGGTGCAGATCCGCGAGGTGACCGAACGCCTGACCGGGCAACGGGTGACGACGACGGCGACCGACGGATGCGGTGCGCCGGTGTTCGCGATGAGCCTCGCGGCGCTCGCGAAGGCGATCCACCGCATCGGCACGTCGTCCGAGCGCTCGCCCTTCGCGCTCCATCGCAGCGCGGGGGCGCTGGTGCGCGCCGTGAAGGACAACCCGTGGACGATCGACGGCCCCTCGCGACCGGACACGCTGGCCATCTCCCGCCTGGGGGTGTTCGCCAAGGGCGGCGCCGAAGGCGTGATGGTCATGGTCGCCCCCGACGGCACCACCGTCGCCGCGAAGATCCTCGACGGCAGCGGACGTGCGGCGACCGCGGTCGCGGCGCGTCTGCTCGAGCGCGCCGGAGCCCTGGCGGAGGCGGACGTCTCCGCGCTGCTCGCGGAGCTGCCGCTGCGGGTGACCGGTGGTGGCGTCGAGGTGGGCCGGATCCGTCCCGTCTTCTGAGGATCAGTCACGGTCGGACTGCTCCGCCGCGAGACTCACTCGCCGGGGGGCTGCGCCACCGCGGACGAGCCAGGCGCGCGCTCCTCGCGAGTCGCACGGGGGCGGAAGATCGCGATCACCGGTCAGCATGCGGTAGGCCGCACCGCACGCGGCGTCGATCAGCAGGTCGTGCTCGAGGCGGATGCGCGTGAGCGTCCGCCAGTTCCGCTGCCACAGCTCGGGGTCTCCCACCAGCACCGTGCGCGAGCCGTCGCCGCCCACGTCGTCGGCCTCGTCGACCATCCGCACCGTGGCGCCGCCCGCCTGCCACGCCGAGACGAGCGACCGTGCGCGGGGCCCCGGCGCGATCACCACCCCCGTCAGACCTCGCGGCGGTCGCCAGAGGTCGGGCTCCACCCGGGCGGGCTCCCCGGGAGGGGGCACGATCGCGGTCTGGACGAGGACTCCGTCGAGGGTGCCGCGGCCGGGAGGTGCGCTGGGGTCGAATCCCGATGCAGCGCCGCCGACGGCGATATGCTCCGCGCGCCCCGGGGTGGCGAGCACCAATCGCCGCGAGACCGTCTCGGCCACCCGTGCGAGCGGCCCGGAGAGCCGACGCGCGGTGAGAACGACGAGGTATCCCCCGTGTCCCGCGTCTCTCACGATCGCTTCGAGCAGCGAGAGCGCCGCCGCGGCATGGTCGGCGGGAAGGCGCGCGAGCAGGGTGTCGACGTCGTCGAGCACGATCGCCGTCCCAGCGGCCGGCGGTCGCTCGGCGCAGCCGACGAGCTGATCCCACCCGTGCTCGAGATCCGCCGGGATCCACACCGAGCCGCCCGGTGCCTGCGCGGCGATCAGCGCTGCGGCGCAGGAGCGACCCGAGCCCGCACGGCCGACCACGAGCAGGGAGCGATCGGCCACGAGAACGCCGACGCGGCGCTGGTCCTGCTCGGCGGGAAGGTCGGCGAGACCCAGCGTGAGGTCGGACGCGGGCCGACCGGCTTCGCCCGCACTCAGCCGCGGGTCGGAGATGTCGATGCGCTCCGGCAGCGTCGGATGCCATATCGGGCGCGGGGCGGGACCGGTCTCGGCGCCTCGAGCGCAGACCCGATCGAGCAGCCCTTCGTCGCTCAGACCGATGCGCACGCGCTGGGGCTCCGCGTCCGACGCACGTCGCACGATCGCCACGCCCGCGCCGTCGCGCCCGCCGGGCAGCAGGGCGGCGTCTTCGGTGCCGACGACGGCCCTGCTGTCACCCCGATCGGCGACACGCAGGCTCACGCGCAGCGGACAGTTCGCCAGCAGGGCGTCTCTCACCACCCCGGCGATGCGTTGCGTGCCGAGGACGAGGTGCATGCCGAGCGCACGACCGCGCGCTGCGACGTCGGTGAACACCGTGTGCAGCTCCGGATGCTCGCCCAGCAGCGCCGCGAACTCGTCGACCACGATGACCAGGCGAGGCAGACGGACTCGCGGGTCCGCGACGTCCCGTGCGCCGATCGCCGTCAGTGCGCGCTCGCGCATCCGGATCTCCGCACGCAGACTCTGAATGGCCCGCTCCGCACCGTCACCGTCGAGATCGGTGATCACCCCCGTCACGTGGGGGATCCGCGCGAGCGCGTCGAACGCGGTTCCGCCCTTGAAGTCCGCCAGCAGGAAGACGACCTGGTCCGTGGAGTGGCTCGCACACAGCGCCAGCACCCACGACACCAGCAACTCGCTCTTGCCGGATCCGGTCATGCCCGCCACGACGGCGTGCGGACCGTCGTCGACGAGGTCGATCGGCACGACGACGCCGGCCGCCGCGGCGAACCGGGCGGTGAGCGGACCCGCATCGCCCGCAGGCTGCAAGGCGAGAAGGTCGCCGAGCGACACGATCGCCTCCTCGTCGTCGCCGCGCATCCGAGCCGCCCGCGCGGCGAGGATCGATGCCGCCGCGGCGCACTGGCGGGGATCGAACATCTCCGGCGCGACGTCGCGACGCGAGATGCCGTCGTCGACGATCGCAGCCGTCGGCGAGGTCACGGTCATGCGCACGGTGCACTCCGGGGGCGGCGGCGCCGACTCGTCCACCCGCGCGAGCACGAACGTCGCCGACGGGTGGGCCACGTCACCCGGTTCGAGCAGACACATCACCGTCGGAGCGTCGCGCACGTGCGGCAGCTGCTGCGCCCACGCGTGTTCGGCCCCGGGACCGGACACGACACGCAGCCGCCCCGGTTCGATACCGAGGACGAGCTGCAGGGCGAGCGCGCGAGTCGCAGCGGCCGCGAGCATTCGCGGCCCCGAGACGGCGACGCCGCCCTCGAGCGGGACGACGACCGGCGCGTCCGTGAGGCGACCCGCGTCTGCGCGCAATGCCGCGTCTTCGGGAGCGTCACCGCCGCCGGTGACCCGCTGACCGCTCTCCCGCTCACCACGACCGACCACCAGGGAGTTGTCGCGGACGACCGAGCGCCGCCAGATCTCGGCGTCGTCGTCGAGGAGCGCGCGTGCATCGGGATGTCGCTGCCGCATCGCGCGCCGCTCGGCGTCGTGACGGTCGCGGAGGCGCTCTCGCACCGTGCGGCGGGCCGCGGCCGACGTCGCCGCGGCGCGACGATGCTCGCGACGGGCCGCACGCCGGGTATCGAGCAGCGACGCGACCGCGATCACCGGGCCGAGGGCGGCGAGCCACAGCGCCAGCACGTGCCCGGTGACGGCCCAGATCATCACCGCCCCGGCCATCGGCGCCAGCGCAGCGAGAATCGGGATGCCGCTGCGGCGCGCCGGGGCCGGTGGTGCGGGGAGGACAAGCTCACCCGCGTCGTACCGGAGATCAGGAGCGGGCGGGTCGTCGACGGCGGGTCGGGGATTTCGCACACCTCATTCCATCCGCCGAGGCGGACGGGCGGGCGTCGCAGCGGCCGGCCTGTGGACGGGAGGGGGTCAGTGCACCGCCGGGGAGGGATCTTCGGCCGCGACATCGAGCACGATGATCGTGATGTTGTCGCGTCCGCCGTTCTCGAGCGCCGCGTCGAGCATCGCGTCGACGGCGGCAGCCGGGTCGGCGTTCTCCCCCAGGAAGTGCTGGATGCCGTAGTCGGTGAGCTCCTTGGTGAGCCCGTCGGAACAGATCACGAATCGATCGCCGTCGACGAGCTCGAGCCGCACGTAGTCCGGTGTCACGCCGTCACTCGGGCCCACGGCGCGGGTGATCACGTTCCCGTAGGGATGATTCTCCGCTTCCTCGGGGCTCAGGCGACCGGAGGAGATCAGCTCCTGCACGACGGAGTGATCCGTCGTGATCTGCGCGAGTGCACCGTCGCGCAGGAGGTACACGCGGCTGTCGCCGATGTTGAGCGTCACCCAGTGCGGTTCGTCGCCGGAGACATCCAGATAGACGCCCGTCACCGTCGTCCCGGTGCCCTCGTCGGTGGCCTTGGGATGCGATGCGATGTCGCGGACCGCCTTGGCCAGCGCCTTCTCGATCGTGCGAGGAGTGACCGAGCCGCCCTCCACCGTGCCCGAGAGCCGCTCCACGGTGCGGGAGCTGGCGATCTCGCCGCCGATATGGCCACCCATTCCGTCGGCGACGACGAAGAGCGGATACGAGGCGAGCACCGCATCCTGATTGATCTCTCGTCGGCGGCCCGTGTGGGTGGTCGCCGCCCACGCCAACGACCACGTTCCCGCCGCCGTTGCGACGGAACGCGTGTGGGTCGATACGTCGGGCACGCCCTGACTCTCCCTCGAACGGTCTTGTCGGCAGGGCACGAGGACCTGCCGCGTGCTCACAGCCTAATGGACGTGGCCCCGGCCGCCTCCCGGCTCGGCTCGGCGCGTCAGACCTTGGCGCCGGGATCCTCGGGCAGCGGGAACAGGGCGTCGATCTCCGCGACCTCGTGGGCGTCGGGCTTCCAGGCGGTGGCCGCGGCGGCGTTCGCCCGCACCTGGTCACCGCTGGTGGCGCCGGCGATCACGCTGGAGAGCTCGTCGTGCGAGAGCAGCCATCCTATCGTCGCCTGCAGCATCGTGATGCCGCGATGGTCGCAGAAGGCGGAGAACTGCTCCAGCGCATCCCACGGGGCCTGCTCCCACACGTGGGAGCGCTGGCGAGAGATCCGCGTGTCCTCCGGGGCGTGGGAGCGCGTGAACTTCCCGGTGAGGAGTCCGTTGTGCAGGGGGAAGTACGGAAGGAATCCGAGCCCGAACCGGCGAACGGCCGGAAGGACCTCGCGCTCGGCCGCTCGCGCGAGCAGGCTGTA
>NZ_DEPK01000135.1:0-1775 GCF_002358725.1 Microbacterium sp. UBA3394 | reverse complement strand
GCTTCCGCGATCTGCCAGCCCGCGAGGTTCGAATGCCCGAGGTAGCGCACCTTGCCCTCGCGCACGAGGTCCGTCAGCACATCCAGGGTCTCGTCGATGGGCGTGTGGGGATCGGGGGTGTGCAGCTGATACAGGTCGATGTGATCGGTCTGCAGGCGCGAGAGGGACCCCTCGACGGCCGTGCGGATGTAGGAGCGCGAGGCCTTCGCACCCGAGGGCGGATATCCCATGTCGCGACCGAAGTGCCCGAACTTGGTGGCGATGATCACCTCGTCCCGTCGGCCGCGGAGGGCCTCGCCCATGAGCGATTCCGACAAGCCCGGCTCGCCGCCGTACATGTCGGCGGTGTCGAGGAAAGTCACCCCGGCATCGACCGCCGCGTCGATCACCGCCCGTGTGCCCTCGATGGTCTCCGTCTTCGTGCCCGGGCGACCGAAGTTGTTGCACCCGAGGCCGACGGCGGAGACGAGGAGGCCGGACGTGCCGACGCGACGAAGGGGAACCGATGAACTCATGGCCTCCACGCTAGCGTCGCTCGCAGGTGCCGGCGCCACGCGACGACGTGCCCCCCACTCGATGGTGAGGGGCACGTCGCTCGCGTCAGGACTGCTTCGGCGGCTCCGGGGCTGCCGGCGGCTCGTTCGACGGCGGCTGGGTCGGCGGGGCCGGCGGCTGGGCCGGAGCAGGCGGCTGCGTGGAGGCCGGCGGGGCCGGCGGCTGCGTGGGAGCCGGCGGCTGGGTCGGGGCCGGCGGCTGCGTGGAGGCAGGCGGGGCCGGCGGCTGAGCGCCGGGTGCGGGCGGCGGCTGGTACCCGGCCGGGGGCTGGTAGCCCGCCGGGTAGCCCGGCTGCGTGACCGGGTTGGCAGGGTAGCCCGCCGCGGGAACCTGCGACGGAATGCCGGACCAGGTCGTCTTGTCGGCGAGGAAGTTCCCGGCCCACGGGGCAGCGGGGACCGCGGTGTTCCAGCGCGACCGGTCGAAGGCGTTGATGCCCAGCCAGACGATGGCCAGGAAGATGTAGAGGATGATCCAGACGACTTCCTTCTGGAGCTTGAGCCCCACCCGCCATGCGGCGAGCACGGTGTAGACGCCCGCGGCGAGCGGGAAGAGCCATCCGATCACCGGGATCCAGCCCAGCACGATGCTCGCGCCCCACAGGCCGAGGAGCCACCAGGGATTCAGGTCGCCGAGCTTGACGAAGATCAGCGTGTTGTAGATCGGCACCCACGCCCGCCACTTGCCCTGCACGCCCGCCTTGTCGAAGATCTTCATGAAGAAGAACGCGGTGAGGACGTAGCCGGCGATGGCGAAGATGAACCAGAACACGGCGAAGATGAAGAAGAACGCGACATCGCTGCCGCTGTAGGAGTAGTCGACGCTACTGAACGTTTCCACGGGTACCTCTCCCAGATTCGGCCCGCCGTGCGGCGGGTCGTGAGACATGGTAGCGAGAGCGAACGCGTTCTGTCAGGAACCTCCCAGACTTTCTCGTGAACGTTCGTTGCCGCGGGCTTGGCCACCTGACGCTCAACCGGAGAAAAGCAGCAGGTCACCACCCTCGCCACGGCGGAGATCGACATCGCTGGCGTCCGCCCACGAGAGCAGGTCGTCGGACCCGGCGAGGGTCGCCGCCGACGTCGCCAAGCGGCGGACGAGCTCACCCTTGGCGTGCTTGTTGAAGTGGTTCAGCGCGCGCACAGCGCCGTCCGCCCCCGATGCGACCACCCGCACATACGACGACGGCAGGCTTGCCGGAACGGGGCCGAGCGCCACAT
>NZ_DEPK01000022.1:7915-9271 GCF_002358725.1 Microbacterium sp. UBA3394 | reverse complement strand
CTTCGTGCGCGCCGCCCTGATCCCCGTCGGAATCGGCGCGGCCCGCGCGGAGCAGTCGCGCGCCCGGCTCGCACCGGACATCGCCCGCCTCCGGGAACGGTGGAAGGGACAGCCGGAGCGCTTGCAGCGAGAGATCGTCGAGCTGTACCGACGCCACGGCGTCTCACCGATCGCCGGATGCCTGCCGGCACTCGCGCAAGCTCCCGTCCTGGGAATCCTCTACGCCGTGTTCGTGCATGCTGACATCGCCGGCGAAGCGAACCTTCTTCTCAGCGGAAGGCTCTTCGGCGCTCCACTGGGGACGACGGTCGTCGGCGCGCTCGGCGACCCGGCGACCCTGCTCGTCTTCGCGGTGCTGGCGATCGTCGTCGCCGTGATCGCCGAGTCCTCGCGTCGCACCGCAGCCGTCTCCGTTCCTCCGGGGATGCCGTCCGGACCGACGAGGCTGGCCGGCGCACTGCACTTCGCCCCGCTCGTGGCCGTCTCCGTTCTGCCACTCGCCGCCGGTGTCTACCTGTGCGTCTCTCTGGCGTGGACGCTCGCGCAGCGCGCCGTCCTCCGACGGTGCTATCCGATCGCGTGAGACGCGAATGTCCCCCGCACACCACATCGAAGATCACCAGCTCCCGGAGGTAACGTTCGGGTCACATTCAGGTCCGGTCTGGCAGACTCTGGGACTTGTGTCTGCTTCTGCCGACGCGGAACGCCGTCATGACGGCGCGGATACCCGATACGGAACCTGGTTTTGATGCACACGAACACGACGTCCTCCCCTGCCCCCAGTCGACGCGTCCGACGCGAGATCGCACGCCGCAATCGTCGACGGCCCGCCATCGCGGCCGCGAGCCTCGCCCTCGGTGTGCTCGCCGTCGGCGCCGTGACCGGCACCTCCGCGGTTTCGCAGGCCTCCGCGTCCTCCACCCCCGCCCTGGCCGCCTACGCGCTCGCGTCGCACACCACCGCCACGCCGGCGCCGACCGGCTCAGCGACGAGCTTCGACCTCGACGACATCAGTGACGAGGCCGAAGAGGCTCTCGTCGCCGCCGCAGATGCCCTCGCATCGGCGGACGACGTCGAGGGCGACGTCGCCGACTCGGGCCTCGACCTCGGTGACGCCGCGACCGACGTCGACACGGATGCGCTCGAGGAGGCCATCGAGGATCTCGACGGCGCTCACCTGCTGCCCTCCCCCGCCGTCGCAGACATGACCGAGGACGTCACGACCCTCATCGCAGCCGTCTCCGAAGACGTCGCCGGCATGCGCGGCAGCCTCGAAGCCGCCGAGCAGAAGAAGGCGGAGGAAGAGGCCGCCGAGAAGGCGCGCAAGGAAGCCGAGGCAGCGGCGGCCGCTGAGGC
>NZ_DEPK01000022.1:1556-7515 GCF_002358725.1 Microbacterium sp. UBA3394 | reverse complement strand
CTCGAGTGTTCCGGACCCGGGCTACGCCGCGGGCGGCACCAGCGCCGGTGAAGCGCAATCCATCGCGCGCGGGATGCTCGGCGGCTACGGCTGGGGCGACGACCAGTTCAGCTGCCTGGTCGCCCTGTGGAACAAGGAGTCGGGCTGGAACTACCAGGCGTACAACGCCTCGAGCGGCGCCTACGGCATCCCGCAGGCTCTGCCGGGCAGCAAGATGGCCTCTGCCGGCGCCGACTGGCAGACCAATGCCGCGACCCAGATCTCGTGGGGCCTGGGCTACATCTCCGGCCGCTACGGTTCGCCCTGCGGTGCGTGGGACCACTCGCAGTCTGTCGGCTGGTACTGATCCGTCGACCCCGCTCAGCGCCGCGAAGAGCCTCGTTCACCTCGTGTGAACGGGGCTCTTCGCTCATCGGTCCGGGATCTCCAGCGGCAGCTCCCGCGCGCGGTCCCACGGTTCGGCCCATCCGAGCCGGTCGAACAGGCGATCCAGCAGGATCGCGGTGAACCCCCACACGAGGTGTTGACCACCGGCATGAGGGACGGTGAAGGCGGGTCCGCGCCACGTCTGGCCGTCACGCCGCACGACGACCGTGCCACGACGATCCGGGTCGAGAAGGTCGGCGACGGGAGCGCGGAACACATCCGACGACTCGCGCTCATCCACCACTCCCACCGGGGTCGGCTGTCGCCACCACCCGAGCACCGGACTCACGACATGACGCGAATACGCGAGGGGCACCTCGTCGAGCACGCCGAGCACGTCGACGCCGTCGGGGTTCAGCCCCGTCTCCTCGCGCGCCTCACGCAAGGCTGCTGCGACCGGTCCGTCGTCCGCCGGGTCGACCCGCCCGCCGGGGAAGGCGATCTGGCCCGCGTGCGAGCTGAGGGTCGCCGCGCGTGCCAGTAGCAGCACGTCGAGATCCGCCGAGACCGCCGCGTCCCGAGCATCCCGATCGCTCGGCAGATCATCGAGGACGCCGAAGAGCATCAGCACTGCCGCCGGCCGGGACTCGGCTGCTCGCGGCAGCGCATGGAGGGCCGAAAGGTCCACACCGCCTCCGCGCCCGGAGGCGACATCTGCCAGCTCCGCACGAGCGCCGCGTTCGGGAAGGGGCACACGCATCTGTTCAGGCTACGCCGCCCTCGGGGCGCTACGCCTGCAGGAACATCTCGGGATCGAACTCGTCGATCGGGATCACCCGCACCCGCGGCAGCGGGGCGTCGAAGGCGTCCGCGTCGTACTCGAGGTCGAACAGCTCCAGGCCGGGGATCGAGGCGTACTCGCTGCTTCGGAACTCGTGGAACGCGAGCACGCCGAGGCGACGACTGCCGGCCAATCCCGCCAGGTCATCGACGAAGTCTCGGTCATGGCTGACCAGCACGACATCGCCGTCGTGCGCCGCGAGCGCCCGCAGGGTGCGCTGGATGGCGATGTCGACCACCTTCTCGTCCGACGCCCCGGAGAGTGAGACCGGCTGGTAGCCCAGCGCGAGCAGCGCCTGCACGAACGACATGGGCAGGTGCGCCGAAGCGTTGAGGAAGAACAGGCCCTTCGCAGGCTGTCCCCAGCGCTCCGACACGAACGCCAGCAGGCGGTCCCACCGGGGGCGCTCCTCCGGCTGGGGTCGACGGCCCAGGATCGATGACCCGAGGGTCGCATCGATGTTCTCGCCGTCGACGAGCACCCAGGTGTTGCGTTCGCTCACGTCGCCTCTCTCCGCGGCGTGCGCCGCCCGTTGATGATGGCTCGACGCTATCAGCGACGACCTCGGCTCAGTCCGGCGAGCCGTCGTCGTGCGTCTGTTCGGCGCGCGCGGCCTCCTCCTCCACCTCGTCGGAGACGGCGGGCGTCGGCGGCGCATCGTCGTGTACCGCATCTTCGGAATGGGTCTCGTGTGGACGCTTGTCGGTCATGTGTCCTCCTTGCGACCTCTCCACTGTCGGACCGGTTCGCCCGCGAGGGAGCCCCCTGGACAAGCACCGGCCGGGCGTGGCACAGTGCGCTCTCGGGTCAGCGTCGCCGGAGCACCGCGTCCATCGCCTTCCCGCGGGCCAACTCGTCCACGAGTTTGTCGAGGTATCGGATCTTCTGCATGAGCGGATCCTCGATCTCCTCGACCCGCACCCCGCACACCACTCCCGTGATCCGATCGACGTGCGGGTTCACCGTCGCATCGGCGAAGAACTGCTCGACGGTGCGTCGCTCGTCGATCTGACGCGCGAGCGCGGCACCGTCGTATGCGGTGAGCCAAGCGATCACCTCGTCGACCTCCGCACGCGTGCGTCCCTTGCGCTCGGCCTTGGCGACGTAGAGCGGATACAGGTCCGCGAACGGCATGGTGAAGATCCGATGCATGGTCAACCTCCAAGGTACGCCTGCGCGACGCGGCGCAGATCCCAGAGGTCGCTGACGCCGGCGAGTTCGCGTGCCGAGTGCATCGACAGGATCGGGATGCCGACATCGATCGTGCGGATTCCGAGACGTGTCGCGGTGATCGGTCCGATGGTCGACCCGCACGGCACGCCGTTGTGCGAGACGAACTCCTGGACATTCGCGCCCGCGGCCAGGCACCAGCCGTTCCACGCCGCCGCCCCCGCGGCATCCGTCGCGTAGCGCTGGTTCGCGTTGATCTTGAGGATGGGCCCCGACCCGAGCACGGGCTGGACGACCGGATCGTGCTTCTCGGCGTAGTTGGGGTGAATCGAGTGGCCGACGTCGCTGGAGACGCACCAGGAGTCCGACAGCGCACGCAGCTGCTGCTCCCGGTCGGCGCCGAGGCCGAGCCACAGGCGCTCCAGCACATCGGAGAGGAACGGCCCAGCAGCGCCGGAGCGCGTGCCGGAGCCCACCTCCTCGTGGTCGAACACGGCGAGCATCGGGATATGGTCCGGTTCGGCGTCGACAGCGGCGGCGAGAGCAACGGCACCGGCGTGCACGGATGCGAGGTCGTCCAGCCGACCCGCGGCGAAGAAGACGTCTTCCTGACCGAACACGGCACCCCGCGCCGCATCGGCGGTGACGACGTCGTAGCCGCGGATCCGCCCGGGGTCGACACCTGCGGAGGCCGCGAGCTCGCCCAGGAGATCCGCGGATTCGGCGCTGCCGAGGCCCCAGACCGGCTGGGTCTGAGTCTGCTTGTCCAGGGAGAGACGGTCGTTCACCTCGCGGTCGAGGTGGATCGCGAGTTGAGGCAGACGCAGGAGCGGCCCCGTGGCGGCCAGGACGCTGCGCCCGTCGTCCAGCACGAGTCGGCCGGCCAGACGCAGTTCCCGGTCCAGCCAGGAGTTGAGCATCGGGCCCCCGTAGACCTCCACGCCGGCCTGCAGCCAGCCGAACCGCCCGGTGGTCGGTTTCGGTTTCAGCTTGAAGCCGGGGGAATCGGTGTGCGCCCCGAAGATGCGGACACCGGTGGCGGCGGTGGCGCTCCTCGGCACGACCCAGGCGATTGCCGCGCCGTCGCGCACGACGTAGTGACCTCCTCGCGCATCCGATGGCCACGCCTGACCCTCCTCGCGACGCGTGAAGCCGGCATCGTGCAGCCGTCGCGCCACCTCTGCGGCAGCGTGGAAACTCGACGGCGAGGCGGCGACGAAGTCGGCGAGGTCGTCGGCGTGGGCGCGGGCGTTCGAGGCGGTGGGCAACGGGAGTTCTCCTGGCGGTGCGGAAGCGGCGGTGTCCTCGAGCGTAGTCACCGATCCGGATCCCGGCGACGCGCCGACACCACCGGCGCCGGACGAGCCGGATCGGCCTGGTCGCGCGCGAGCATCCAGACCCCCGCCATCGCGGCCATGCCCGTCGCTGCGAAGACCAGGAAGCTCCACCACGGCGCCGAAGCCGCCTCCTGCAGCACGGTGATCCCGAGCACGACGGCCACGAACGGGTCGACCACGGTCAGTCCCGCCACCACGACCTGTGGGCTGTTGACGGTATGCGCGGTCTGCACGCACCAGATGGACAGGGCTCCGGCCACGGCGATCCCCGCTGCGCACGCGATCGTGAGGAGATTCGTCTCGTCGAGCACCACGTTGCCGCGAACGACGGCCGTCTGCACACGCAGGATGACGGTCTTGCCGAGCGTGGCGACGAACCCGGAGTACAGGCCGCCGAGCAGCACGTAGACGACCGGCGGCATGCGCCGTCGTCTCAGGCCGATCGCGGCTCCGACCGTGACGGCGAGCACGAGCAGCAGGACGATGAGCACCGCGATCAGCTGGCGATTCGTGATGGTGGTCTGCACGCTGACCGCAGCGGCGACGGAGACGAAGATCCCGAGTCCGGCCACGCAGACCGCGATCGCAACGATCTCGCGCACGCGCGGCGGGGTCTTTGTCACCCACGCGGTGAGCAGTGACGCGAAGACGAGCGCGACGACTCCGACGGGCTGCACGACCATCAGGGGCGCGAAGGCCAGCGCTGCCAGCTGCACGAGGATGGCGAGACCGAACAGCGCGCTGCCGCCGAGCCAGACGGGGTCGCGCACGAGTCGCGAGAAGTGCGCGGGGCCGAGCCCATTCCCCTGCGCAGAGGTGCGCGCGACGCCGCGGGATTGCAGGAAGTTGCCGAGTGTCAGCAGGAGAGCCGACAGCACCGCCAGTGCGATGCCGATGATCGGGAACGAGGTGATGGTCACCGGGTGGCTTCTCTCGATCGCACGGCGTCCACGCTAGCGGCAGCAGCCGTGGCGTGGCGTCACGGGATGCGGCGTGAGACGAATCCCGCGAGCAGCGCGTGCAGGAGCGCCGGGACCGACGCGATCATGAGCGCCGTCCCGGCCACGGGGTCATCGGGGCGCAGGACCGCACCGGCGATCAGGAGCCCCGCGAACAGGACGGCGGACACCACGCGGCGGGCGAGGACCTCGAGCCCGCGCAGTCGCGTGTCCAGCCTCGGTGCGTCCACGCTCAGGCGTCCCTCTTCGAGCCGGCTGAGCACGTCGTCCATGCGGCGCGGCATGCGCGCCACCAGTCCCGCGACCGACACCGCCTCCTTTGCGAACGCCTGCACGACGTTGCCCTGCTCGTCGCGGATGAGTCGCTGCGCGTACGGTTCCACCGCATCCCAGATGTTGAAGGCGGGGTCGAGGGCGCTGCACACGCCCGACGTGAGGGAGACCGCACGGATCACGAGCAGGAAATTCTCCGGGAGCTGGAACGGCATCCGCCGCACCAGGTCGCGGAACTCCACCGCGAAGTCGCGGAACTCCCGCGGGTCGACCTCCTGCAGCTCCGCGAACCCCATTCCACCGAAGCGGGCGAACAGTGCTGTCATCGCACGTTCGAGTTCGACCGTGTCGGCCGACGGCAGCAGCACACCGACGTCTCGGATGCTGTCCACGAGCTGCCGGCCGTTGCGTGCCGCCACCGCGACGATGAGGCGCTGCAGCCCCTGCCGGAGCCGGTCGGGGACCTCGCCCATCATGCCGAAGTCGATGAACGTCAGCGTCCACGGCCGATCGCTATCGGGCGTCGGAGTGACGAAGACGTTGCCGGGATGCGGATCGGCGTGGAAGTAGCCGTGGCTGAACAGCTGCTCGAACATCACCGCCGCGAACGCGTGGGCGACCTCGGTCGGATCGATCCCCGCGTCGCGCAGGGCGTCGCGATCGGTGATCTTGATGGCCGTCACATCGGCGAGGGTGAGCACGCGTCGCGTCGAGCGTTCCCACGCGACCTCGGGTGCGACGACCCGCGCATCATCGGCGAAGTCGTCGCGGAACCGCTCGGCGTTGGCGGCCTCGTGGATGTAGTCGATCTCCTCGAGGCTGGTGACCGCGAATTCCTCCAGGAGCGCCGGCAGGTCGACGTGCTCGCGCACGACCCGCACGCGATCGAGCCAGGCCGCCACACGACGCAGCGCTGCCAGGTCGACGTCGACGATCTGGTCGATTCCGGGACGCTGCACCTTGACGACGACATCGGCGAAGCCGGTGAGGGCCGCCTCCGCCGGAGTCAGCCG
>NZ_DEPK01000022.1:0-1151 GCF_002358725.1 Microbacterium sp. UBA3394 | reverse complement strand
CAGGGGCGCCCCGAGTTCGGCCTCGGTGAGCGTCCGGATCGCGTCGAAGTCGACCGGAGGCACCTCATCCTGCAGGCCCTCGAGCTCGGCGGTGATCTCGGGCGGCAGCACGTCCAGGCGCGAGGACATGAACTGCCCGACCTTGATCATGAGGCCGCCCAGCGCCACGGCGAGGGTGTGGAAGTTCCGCGCGAGACGCTGCAGTCGGCGCGCGCGTCCGCGGGCGGCGAGTGAGGCCAGACCGATCCGGGGCAGGAAGAGCTCGAACCACCAGGCCTGCAGCATGTATCGCGCGGCGAAGCGCAGAATGCGTCGGTAGCGCGCGCGGGTATGCCGCACGTCGGTCATCGAGCCTCCTGTACGCGATGCCCGAAGCCGACGTGGGTCGGCATCCGGTCAGTCCTGGGCGAGGATCGAATAGAGCTTACGTCGTGCCTCGTCGAGGACTCGCTCCGCTTCGGCGACCTGCTCCGCGGTGCCGTGCTGCGCCACCTGCGCGGCGGCCTGCGCGAGCTTCACACCCGCCTTGGGAAGCGTCGCGGCGCGCGCCGCATCCTTCATCCCCGGCATCTCCCACGGCGCCGAGCGCTCTCCACTCGACTCGGCCTCGGCCCGTCCCGCCTCGGTCAGGGAGTAGGTTTTCTTGCCCCCGGACTCCTCCGCGACGACCAGGCCCTCGTCGGTGAGCATCTGCAGCGTCGGATACACCGAACCGGGGCTCGGCTTCCACATCCCCCCGCTGCGCTCGCCGATCTCGGCGATGATCTGATACCCGTGCATCGGCTTCTCGAGCAGCAGGGCGAGCACCGCGGAGCGCACGTCGCCGCGGGCCATGCGCGTCGGGAACCGCTGCTCGAAGGCCTCGCGCAGCTGGTCGACGGCGTCGAAGATGCCACCGCCGGTGAAGCCGCGCCCGGGGCCGAACTGCCCAGATGAGAATGACGTGTTCACGAGAGATCCCTTCTTCGCCGGCCGATCGGCGGGCGATAGTGGACGATATATCGCCACTGTACGCTCGCGCGAAGCCCCGATGGGTCCTTCTCAGGGAGTTGCCAGCGCCGGACGCCTAGCGCCAGAGCACGACGCGCCGGTCCCCCACCTCGACGACCTCGGCCGGCGTCTCGTAAAGGGATTCCAGGTTCTCCGCGGTG
>NZ_DEPK01000252.1:0-15101 GCF_002358725.1 Microbacterium sp. UBA3394 | reverse complement strand
GTCGCTGAAGATCGCGTGGGTCGCGGCGACGATCACCCGGAGCGCTCCGTTCGCCTTCAGCGCCTCGGCCGCCTTCACGATCGTGCCGCCCGTGTCGATCATGTCGTCGACCAGCAGGCACACGCGCCCCTCGACATCGCCGACGATCTCGTTGACGGTCACCTGGTTCGCGACATTCGGGTCGCGGCGCTTGTGGATGATCGCCAGCGGCGCTCCGAGGCTGTCCGACCAGGTGTCCGCGACGCGCACGCGGCCGGTGTCGGGCGAGACGACGGTGAGCTGCTCGCGATCGACGCCCGACAGGTTCTGCTCGAAGTACTCCAGCAGCACGGGCTTGGCGAAGAGATGGTCGACCGGGCCGTCGAAGAAGCCCTGGATCTGCGCGGCGTGCAGGTCGACGCTCATCACGCGATCGGCGCCGGCGGTCTTCAGCAGGTCGGCGACGAGACGGCCGCTGATCGGCTCGCGTCCGCGTCCCTTCTTGTCCTGGCGCGAATACGGGTAGTAGGGCGCGACGACGGTGATGCGCTTGGCGGATGCGCGCTTGGCCGCATCCAGCATGATGAGCAGCTCCATGATCCACTCGTTCACCGGAGGACCGAAGGACTGCACCAGGAAGACGTCGCAGCCGCGGATCGAGACTTCGAACCGCGTGAGGATCTCCCCCGAGGCGAAGGTGCGGTACTCGGTGGGCACCAGCTGGGTGCCGAGGGCCGTGGCCACATCTTCGGCGAGCGTGTGGTGAGAACGGCCGGATGCCACCACCAGGCGCTTCTTGGTCTTGGCGACCAGTCCGGGTGCGACCTCGTGCTCCCGATCGAGCTCGACCGTCTTCTTCTTACGCGCCATCGTCCGCCTTCTGTGTCGACCGGGACCTCGCCGCCGCCTCCGCCGCCGCGGTACCCGCTCTGTTCTTCTCGACCCACCCCTCGACGTTGCGCTGAGGGGCGACGCTCAACGCGAGGGCACCCGGGGGCACGTCCTTGCGAATGACGGCTCCCGCGCCGGTCTTCGCGCCGTCACCGATTCTAACGGGGGCGACGAAGACGTTGTGCGAGCCGCTGTGAACGTCGTCGCCGATGACGGTGCGGTGCTTGGCGAGGTCGTCGTAGTTGGCGGTGATCGCACCCGCACCGAGGTTGACGCGATCGCCGATCTCGGTGTCGCCGATGTACGACAGGTGCGGCACCTTGCTGCCCGAGCCGATCGTGGAGTTCTTGACCTCGACGAACGTGCCGATCTTTCCGCTGCGACCGAGCTCCGCGCCGGGCCGCAGGTACGCGAACGGCCCGACGGTCGCGCGCTCGCCGATGATGGCGAACGTCGCATCGGTACGCGTCACGGTGGCGCCCGCGCCGACCTCGCAGCCGACGAGGCTGGTGTCGGGGCCGATGGTCGCACCCTCACCCACGGTCGTGGCACGGAGCACCTGCGTTCCCGGGAGCAGCGTGACATCCGGGGCGAGCGTGACGTCCACGTCGATCCACGTGGTCGCCGGATCGAGCACGGTGACGCCGTCGAGCTGCCAGCGCCGAACGGTGCGGGCGTTGAGGGCACGGGCGGCCTCCGACAGCTGGACACGGTCGTTGACCCCCAGCGCGGCCGCGGTGTCGGGCGCGACGGCCGCGCCCACCGGCCGCTGCGCGGCCCGGGCGAGGGCGATCACGTCGGTGAGGTACTTCTCCCCCTGGGCGTTGTCGGTGCCGATCTCGGCCAGGTGCACCCGCAGCGCGTCGATGCGGAACACGTACACGCCGGCGTTGATCTCACCGACGCCGCGCTCGGCGTCGGTGGCGTCCTTCTGCTCGACGATGCGCAGCACGTCGCCGGACGCGTCACGGATGACGCGACCGTACCCGGTCGCGTCCTCGAGCAGCGCGCTCATGACGGTGACCCCCGCGGCGCGCTCGCGGTGGGCGGCGATCAGCGCCGCGAGCGTGTCCGACTGCAGCAGCGGAACATCGCCGCTGAGGACCACGACGTCGCCGTCGAAGTCGGCGAGGGCATTGAGGGCGACCTCCACGGCGCGCCCCGTGCCCGGCACGTCGTCCTGGTCGACCACGATCGCGTCCGGGGCCTGTTCGGCGATCTCGGCGGCGACGAGGTCCCGCTCGTGGCGCACCACCGTCACCACATGTGCGGGCTGCAGGGCCTGCGCGGTGGCGAGCACGTGGCCCACGAGAGAGCGGCCGCCGATGCGGTGCAGGACCTTGGGTGTCGCCGACTTCATCCGCGTGCCCTGGCCGGCGGCGAGGACGATGACGGCCAGGGATGTGTCGGTGTTCACCATGCTCCGCCGCCAGGACTCGAACCTAGACCTCACAGCTCCAAAGGCTGTCGTGCTGCCATTACACCACGGCGGACCGCGGCCGTCTCGGGCCGCTCCCCCAGTCTGCCAGCCTTTCCGCTGGGGAACCGCCGGGTACTCAGCCCTTGACCGCTCCCGAGGTGAGGCCCCCGACGATCCAGCGCTGCAGGGCGATCACCAGGGCGACGATCGGAATCGCCCCGACGATCGCACCGGCGGTGAACAGTCCCCAGTTGGACTGCAGCAGGTCGGAGACCCACCCGTACATCCCGACGGCCAGCGTCCACTCGTCCTGCGAGCTGAGCACCAGACGCGCGATGACGAACTCGTTGAAGGTGGCGACGAAGCTGAGCATCGCGACCACCGCGAGAACGGGGACCACGAGGGGGAAGATCAGACGCCAGTAGATCTGCGCGTGGGTGGCGCCGTCGATCTTCGCCGACTCGTCGATCGACACCGGAACGGTGTTGAAGAAGCCGTACATGAGGAAGGTGTTCGCGCCGAGCGCGCCGCCGAAGTAGACGCAGATCAGGCCGAGCTTGGTGTTGAGCCCGAGCGCGGGCACGACTTCGCCGATCGCGAGCAGCATCAGGAATATCGCGATGAAGGCGAGCGCCTGCGGGAACATCTGGATGATGAGGAGCGCAGACAGGCTCACGCGCCGTCCCGTGAAGCGGAACCGCGAGAACGCATACGCCGCGGCCGCACCCATGAGCACCGATCCGATCGCGACGGCCACCGAGATGGTGAGGCTGTTCACCATCCACGTCCAGTAGCGCGTCTCGCCCAGCGCGAGGTAGTTGTCGAGCGTGAACTCGCTGAACAGGGCGGTCGCGGCGGAGAGGCTGCCCCGCGGATTGAGCGACGCCGACAGCGCGTACAGCAGCGGGAAGATCGCGTAGAAGATGACGACGAGGGCGAAGAGGTACTTCCAGCCCACGTCGACGAACCAGCGCCTCCGACGGACCGCGCGGCGGCTCGGGTCGACGGCGATCAGCGACTCGGTCTCCGTCCGGGTGCGGACGGTCCCCTCGGGCATCACATGGTTCTCGGACATCACTGGAACTCCTCCAGTCGGCGGGTCTGTCGGAAGGCGATCGCGGCGATGATCCCGACGAGGACGAACACGACGATCGCCAGCGCGCTCGCGAGACCGAAGTCGGCGGCGCCGCCGGAGACGCCCGAGATGCTGTAGATCGCGGTGATGAGGATGTCCGTGCTGCCGAGCGCATACGGAGCCCCGGGAATGGACGGACCACCCTCGTTGAAGAGGTAGACCAGCGGCAGGTTGTTGAACCCGACGGCGAAGGACGAGATGGCCAGCGGCGCGGTGGAGACCAGCAGCAGCGGGAAGATGATCGACCGGAACCTGCGGACCTTGCCGGCGCCGTCGATCTCGGCGGCCTCGATGGCGTCCGAGGGAATGGACTGAAGCGCACCCGTGCACACCAGCAGCCAGTAGGGATAGCTCAGCCAGACGTTCAGCCACAGCAGCGCGATCTTGGCGAGCCACGGGTCGCCCAGCCAGTTGATGTCGGCGCCGAAGAAGAACAGATCGTTGATGATGCCGAACTCCGCATTGAACATGCCGCGATACACGAGCGCGGACATGAACATCGGGAACGCGTACGGGAGGATGAAGATCGCGCGCAGCACCCGGCGCCCCCGCACCCGGGGATCGTTGTAGATGAGGGCGAAGAGCAGGCCGAGCCCGAACGGGAGGACGACCGAGAGGGTGGCGAACACGAGCGTCCACACGAACACGATCGACAGGGCCTCGAGGAGGCGGGGATCGGTGAAGAGCTCGAGGAAGTTGTCGAGACCGACGTTGACGTACCACCCGGTGGGGAGGCTGCTGCCGTCGGCGGCGACGAAGCTGCCCTCATGGGTCGCTTCGTAGACCGTGCCCGTCGTCGTGTCGGTGATGGTCTGCGCCTGTTCATCCCACACGAGGGTCGATTGGTACACCGCGCCGCTCGATCCGTCACGGGAGCGGATGGCGCCGTCGTTCGGATCGTCGGAGACCGGCACGCGCAGATCGACCACGGTCTGCTGCAGGTCCTGGTCGCTGAGCAGGCGCGATCGGTCGACGAGGGTCCAGCCGGGCACTTCGGTGGGAGCGCCGGCTGCGACGGTCACTCCGGTGTCCGAGAGCGGCTCGAGCTCGCTGCCGACGAGGACCTCGCCGCCGTCGTTGATCGCGAAGCCGATCTCGCCGAGTCCGCGCTCGACCACGGCCAGCGGATAGGTCGGCGAGCCCTCCACCCGGCGCTCGCCCTGGATCAGGGCGGCCTCCACCGCCTGATCCTGCGTGACGTTGTGGCCGGTGCCGTAGTTCGTGAAGGCGATGTAGGCGGTGTAGCCGAAGATGAAGATCTGGAAGGCGAAGAGGAAGACGAGCCCGGGCAGCAGGTACTTCAGCGGCATGGCGCGCTTCCAGAAATACACGACGTCCGCTGCGACCAGGAGCACGACCAGCACCGCCAGGATCACCCACGACTCCACCCGCAGCGCCGAGATGATCGCCGCGAGACCCGCGGCGTTGACGATCATCATCACGACGAGCTTCACGATGAAGCCCCAGCCCCGGCCGTTCCAGCGCCGTGCGTGCGCGTCGCGCGGCCGCTTGTCCGGCCGTTCCTCCTCGGGCGGGGCGGCCTCCCCGGTCTGTTGGTGCACCGACATCCTCGTCCTCCTCGTGACGGAGCCTCTTGTGGAATCGAGCGGTGGTGGGATCGGCTCTCACCGACCCCACCACCACCGACGGGGATCAGCCGCCGAGTGTGGCGTTGAGATCCTCGATCATCGTGTTCCACGTGGACAGCGGGTCCGCGCCGGCGATGATCTGCGCCTCAGCCGCGTTCCAGTACTCCCACACCGACCCCATCTCGGGGATCGAGGGCATCGGCACGCCGTTCTGCGACGAGGCCAGGAAGCCCGCGATGATCGGGTCGGAAGAGACCTCTTCGGCCACCGTCGACCAGGCCGGGATGCGCGGGTCCGCCTCGTAGAGTGCGCGCTGCGCCTCCTCGGTGGCGATGTAGTTGACGAGGAACTCCTGCGCGATCAGCGCGTTCTCGCTCTGCGAGCTCAGGTAGAAGCCCTGCACGCCCACGAACGGGGCAGCGGGCTCGCCACCGGCCGACGGGATCGGGTTGACTGCGACGTCGACATCGGGGAACGAGGCGATCGCCCACGGGCCCTGCACGGTGTACGCGGCTTCGCCGGAGTTGAACAGCTCGTTGTTGATGTCGTAGTCGATCGTCGTCGACAGGTATCCGGCACCGTCCTCGCCGTTCTCGCCCAGCCACTGCGCGAAGGCCTCGCCTTCGGGGCCGGCCATCCCGACCTCGCTGGTGTACGAGCCCGACTCGTCCTGCACGAAGACGGGGGCGCCGAAGGAGGTCTGGAAGCCGTACATCGTGTAGCCGTCGCCGGTCTGACCCTCGGTGTTGATGACGAAGGGACGCTCCGCGCCGGACTCCTCACCCGCCGCGATCATGTCCTCCCAGGTCGCGGGAGCCTCCTCGC
Source organism: Microbacterium sp. UBA3394 (assembly GCF_002358725.1). NCBI lineage: Bacteria > Bacillati > Actinomycetota > Actinomycetes > Micrococcales > Microbacteriaceae > Microbacterium > Microbacterium sp. UBA3394. The sequence goes on along the minus strand of NZ_DEPK01000252.1, from coordinate 9,262 downwards.
CGACGAGTTCGGTGTTCTGGATCAGAGCAACGGTCTCCAGCGAGTAGGGCAGAGCGTAGAGCTGGCCGTCGTAGGTCATCGCCTCGAGGGCGACCGGCTCGAACTCCGACGCCTTCTCGCCGAGGTCGAGCGTGTTGACGACGCCCGAGGCGACGAACTCGCCCAGCCAGTCGTGAGCTCCGATGGTCATGTCCGGACCCTCACCGGTGGGGACCTGCGCGAGGAAATCTGCGCGCAGGTCGGCGAAGTCCTTCTGCACCAGCGTGACGGTCGCGCCGGTGTCGGTCTCGAACTGCTCGGCGGCCGCAGCGACGGCGGGCTCGCGATTCTCGTCCACCCAGACGGTCAGCTCCACGCCGGAGGCGTCGACGGCATCTCCGCCGTCTTCGTCGGTGGTGGCGTCTCCGCCCCCGCTGCAGCCGGCCAGCAGGGCGGCGGTGGCGGTGAGGGCGAAAGCACCCGTGATCCATGACTTGCGCATGTGAATTCCTTTCTCGGGGTCGTCGTCGTCCCGGTGGGGATCGCGTCTTCACGACCGGATGTGGAGCCGTTGCTCCGGATCTTCAGTTGTCGGTGCTGTTCAGTTGTGGGTTCGGTGGGCGGTGGGAGTGCGGACGACGGCGATGCCGCCGGCGGCCAGCGTCAGTGCCGACTCGACGTCGGTGTCCGAGAGCATCTCGCGTCCAGTGGCCGGCACGGTCACGGGGACGTCACGGTGATTGACGGCCACGAGGTAGTCGGCGTCGTCGCCGTGACGCGTGACCACTTCGACGCCATCGGGCAGGTCGCTCCGTTCGATGCCGGCGTCGCGATACACCTCGGACATGACCGCGGCGAGAGCGTCGGCGTCGAGGCGGGTGCTGAGGTACCACGCCACGCCGTCGCCATGCTCGTTGCGCGTGAGGGCCGCGCCGCCCTCGGCGGGACCATCGAGGTACCGGGCGACGGTCTCGGCGGTCGTGGGGATCACGGCGTCCTGCCAGACGTCGGCGCCGAGCTGGCCGTCGCGTCCGTCGCTCCAGGCGAGGCGGCACGTCTCGTCCTCCCGGAGCGGAAGGAACTCTTCGATCTGCAGTCCCAGCATCTCTTGCAGCGGAGCGGCGTATCCGCCCTCGTGCACGGCGTCGTTCTCGTCGACGATGCCCGAGAAGAAGGACCAGACGAGGGTGCCCCCCGCGGCGACGTAGCGGGCGAGATTGTCGGCGTCGCTCGCGCGCAGCAGGTACTGCGCCGGGGCGATGACGAGCCGGTAACCGCCGAGGTCGTGGCCCGGAAGGGCGAAGTCCACGGTGATGTTGTCCTTCCAGCACTGCTCGTAGAACTGCCGGATGCGCTCGGCATGCCGCACATCGACCGACGGCCGCCATTCGAGGTCCTGCGCCCAGAACGACTCGAAGTCCCACAGGATCGCCACGTCGGCTCGCACCCGCGAGCCGCGCACCTCGCCGAGGCGAGCCAATGTCGCCCCCAGTTCGGTCACTTCGCGCCACACGCGGGAGGTCGTGCCGGCGTGGGGAAGCATCGCGGAGTGGAACTTCTCAGCACCGCCACGGGAGGCGCGCCACTGGAAGAAGAGGATCGCGTCGGCACCGCGCCCGAGGTGGGCGAGGGAGTTGCGGGCCATCTCGCCGCGGCGCTTGGCGACGTTGCGCGGCTGCCAGTTGACGGCGGAGGTGGAGTGCTCCATGAGGATCCACGGCGCGCCTGCGCCGACCGAGCGGGTCAGGTCCGCGGCCATCGCGAGTCCGATCTCGCCCTCGCGGTCGGCTGCCCAGAGGTAGTGATCGTCGGCGACGATGTCGACCTCGCGCGCCCACGTCCACAGGTCGGTGGTCCAGCTCTGGTTGGCCATGAAGTTGGTCGTGACGGGCTGGGTGGCATGCCGTCGGATGGTGTCGCGCTCGAGGATGAAGCATTCGCGCAGCTGGTCGTCGGTGAACCGGGCGAAGTCGAGCCGCTGCGCCGGGTTGACGACGGATGCGGATGCCGCCGGGGCGGAGATCTCCTCCCAGGCGTGGTACCACTGGCCCCAGAAGGCGGTCCCCCACGCGGCGTTCAGGGCGGCGAGGGAACCGTAGCGCTCCTGGAGCCACGCGCGGAACGCGGCGACGGCGTGCGCCGAGTAGTCCTCCCCGACGGGCGTGCCGTACTCGTTGTGGACGTGCCACATGACGACGGCCGGGTGGTTCGCGTAACGCTCCGCCAGCGCGTCGGTGATCCGCACGATCGCCTCACGGTAGGCCGGGGCGGAGTGCGAGGCCATGCCCCGGGAGCCGTGCGCGAGGGTGACACCGTCCCGCGTCACGACGCGAGCATCGGGATGGGCGGCGTAGAACCACGCCGGCGGTGCCGCGGTCGGGGTTCCCAGGTCGACGCGGATCCCGTTCTCGTGCAGCAGGTCGATGACGTCGTCGAGCCAGGCGAAGTCGAAGACCCCCTCGGATGTCTCCAGCAGCGCCCACGAGAAGATGCCGATGCTGACGAGATTCACGCCGGCGGTGCGCATGAGCGCGACGTCCTCGTGCCAGATCTCGCGCGGCCACTGCTCGGGCGAGTAATCGCCGCCATAGGCGATGCCGTCCACTTTCGGCCACTCGATGTCGCCCGCCATGACCCTCCGTCGCGTCTCGGTCACCGCTGCTGTCTGCCGAAGCGCGTGGCCGAAGCGCGCGCGTCGGCTGCCGGGAATCGATCCGGCGACTGTGACCGGTCCCAGTATCACCCCGCACCCGCGGGATCCGTCAAGACCGACCGCGATCCGTTACCGGACTGTGACCGGTCCCAGAGTAGAGTCTGGAATCGTGGACACGGCACCGATCTCGATGCGCAGGCCGACGATCCGCGACGTCGCTGCGACGGCAGGGGTCTCTCGCGGCACGGTGTCGCGGGTGATCAACGGCGGCCACTGGGTCTCCCCCGAGGCGCGCGACGCGGTCGAGAGGGCCATCGCCGAGACGGGCTACACGGCGAACCACCACGCCCGGAGCCTGGCGACAGGGCGTGCCAACTCACTCGCGTTCCTCCTCACCGAGCCGCAGCACCTCCTCTTCTCCGATCCCACGTACGCCCTGCTGCTGCGCGGGGCGGCCGAAGCTCTCACCCAGAGATCGATGACCCTCGTCCTGCTCGTGGCCGGCACACCCCAGGAGCGCGCCAACATCGCCTCGTTCGTGAGTGCCGGCCACGTCGACGGCGTCCTCCTGATCTCCTCGCACGAGCAGGACCCGCTCGTCGGCTCCCTGCGCGCCGCCGGAGTACCGGTCGTGTGCTCGGGCGACCCGCTGGGGCTCGCCGGCAACCTTCCCGCCGTCGCCGTGGACGAGGAGGGATCGGCGCGCGAGATGACGCGCTACCTCCTCTCCCGCGGGTACCGCCGCATCGCGATGATCGCGGGTCCCGACGACACCCCCGGCGGGCGCTACCGCCTGCGCGGCTTCCGGAGCGAGATGGACGACCTGTTCGATCCCGATCTCGTCGTCGCCGGCGACTACACACGAGAATCCGGCGCCGTGGCGATGTCGACGCTGCTCGGGCGCACGCGCGACATCGACGCCGTCTTCGCCGCATCCGACCTCATGGCCGCTGGCGCGGTGGCGACGCTGAAGAAGGAAGGACTGCGCGTGCCCGATGACATCGCGGTGGCGGGCTTCGACGACTCCGGACTCGCCGAGGAGCACGATCCGCCCCTGACCACGATGCGCCAGCCATGGCGGGAGCTCAGCGAGCACATGGTGAGCCTGCTCCTGGAGGCGATCGCCGGCGGTGAGCCGCGGACCATGATCCTCCCCACGAAGCTCATCGTCCGCGAGAGCGCGTGACGGATCTCGTGGCGCGGCGACGCGACCGGTGATAATGGAACGATGACCACCGCCGCCGACGAAGTCGATCGCATCGTCGGCGCGTGGGGCGTCCAGCGCCCCGACCTGGACTTCTCCCCCCTCGAGGTGCTGTCTCGCGTCGATCGGCTCTCCCGCCACCTGGACCGTGCTCGCCGCGAGGCATTCCGGCGCAGCGAGCTGGAACCCTGGGAGTGGGATGTGCTGTCGGCGCTGCGCCGCGCGGGCGAGCCCTTCCAGCTCAGCCCCAAGCAGCTGCTGCAGCAGACACTCGTCTCCAGCGGCACGATGACCAATCGCATCGACCGACTGGTCGGTCGCCGGCTCGTGCATCGCGAGTCCGACCCGGCGGACGGGCGCAGCATCCTCGTCACCCTCACCGACGACGGGCGCACCCGGGTCGACGCCGCCATCACACGGCTCGTCGACGCGGAGGCGCTCCTGCTCGATTCCCTCTCGCGCACCGACCGCGACCGCCTCGCGGGGTTGCTGCGCAAACTGAGCCTCGGGTTCGACGTGGCTCCGGTCAGCCCACCTGCTCCGTGAGGGCGAACCACTTCTGCTCGATGTCGTCGCGCTCGGCCTCCATCGCCGTGATCTTCGCCATCTCCTCGCCCAGCCCGACGTAGTCGGACTGATCGTGGTCGGCCAGGCCCGTTCGCGCGGCGTCGATCGATCCCTCGAGCCTCTCCAGCCGCCGCTCCAGGGCCGCCATCTCCTTCTGCGCGGCACGCAGCTGCGCACCGGACAGGCCGGGTTCCGGTGCCCCGCCCGCCGACCCGGGCGCCGTCGACGACCCATCGCGCTCCTCGAGCGCGCGCAGGCGCAGGTACTCGTCGACACCCCCGGGCAGGTGGCGCAGGTGCCCGCCGAGGATCGCGTACTGCTGATCGGTGACGCGCTCGAGGAAGTACCGGTCGTGCGAGACGACCAGGAGCGTGCCCGGCCACGTATCCAGCAGATCCTCCATGGCCGCGAGCATGTCGGTGTCGAGATCGTTCGTGGGCTCGTCCAGAATCAGCACGTTCGGCTGCTCGAGCAGGATCAGCAGCAGCTGCAGCCGGCGCTTCTGCCCTCCCGAGAGGTCCTTCACGGGCGTCGACAGCTGTGCGCTGGAGAAGCCCATGCGCTCCAGCAGCTGGCCGGGAGTGAGCTCCTGCGCCTTGGAGCCCGAGCCCAGCGTGTAGGTCGTCCGCAGTCGGCCGACGACCACCCGCACGGGCTCGTCGAGGTGCTCCTCCAGCTCGTCGAGTCGCTGGGTGAGCGTGGCGACCTGAACGGTCTTGCCCCGCTTCACTCGGCCCGAGGTCGCCTCGACATCTCCGGAGACGAGGCCGAGCAGCGTCGACTTGCCGGCGCCGTTCACACCGAGGATCCCGGTGCGCTCGCCCGGGGCGATGCGCCACTCGACGGGATGCAGCACCGTTCGGTCGGCGCCCGTCACGGCATCGGGATACGACACCGAGGCATCCAGCAGGTCGACGACATCCTTCCCCAGGCGCGAGACGGCCAGCGATTGCAGCGAGAGCGCGTCGCGGATCTCCGGAACGTCTTCGATGAGCGCGTTCGCGGCGTCGATGCGGAACTTCGGCTTCGATGTGCGGGCGGGCGCGCCGCGTCGCAGCCAGGCGAGTTCCTTGCGCGCGAGATTGCGGCGGCGCTGCTCGATGGCGGCGGCCTGCCGGTCGCGCTCGACCCGCTGCAGGATGTAGGCGGCGTATCCGCCCTCGAAGGGTTCGACGACGCGATCGTGCACCTCCCAGGTCTTCGTGCACACCTCGTCGAGGAACCACCGGTCGTGCGTGACGACCAGCAGCGCGCCCGAGCCGACGCCCCAGCGTCGTTTGACGTGATCGGCGAGCCAGGAGATCGCCTCCACGTCCAGGTGGTTGGTGGGCTCATCCAGGAACAGCACGTCGTAGTCCTCGGAGAGCAGCTTCGCCAGCGCGACGCGACGTCGCTGGCCGCCGGAGAGGTCCCGCAGCGGCGCGTCCCACGACAACCCGCCCAGCAGCCCGCCGATGACATCGCGCACGCGGGCATCTCCGGCCCACTCGTGCTCGGGCCGGGAGCCGACGACGACCTCGGCGATGGTGAGATCGTCGTCGAGGGTGTCCGCCTGATCCAGGACTCCCACGCGCACCCCGCCGCGCACGGTCACGCGTCCCCCGTCCGGCTCGAGGCGTCCGGCGAGCATCGCGAGCAGGCTCGACTTGCCGTCGCCGTTCCGCCCGACGATGCCGATCCGATCCCCCTCGTCGATCCCGAGCGAGACGGCGTCGAAGACCACACGGGTCGGGAACTCCAGGTGCAGGGCCTCGGCCCCGAGCAGATGCGCCATAGGCGTTCCAGGCTACGCGCATCCGGCCCCGCGACGCCGTCGCGTCTTCAATGATACCCCGGGGGGTATGTTACGATCAATGTCGATGTTGATACCCCCTGGGGTATCGGAGAGGAGTCGTCATGCGAATCGTGATCGTCGGAGGGGTCGCAGCGGGGATGAGCGCCGCCGCCCGCGCCCGCCGTCTGGATGAGACGGCCGAGATCATCGTGCTCGAGAAGGGCTCCGAGGTGTCGTTCGCCAACTGCGGCCTGCCGTACCACGTCAGCGGAGAGATCTCCGAGGCAGCCGACCTGCTGCTGCACTCACCGTCGTCGCTGCGCGCCGCACTCGACCTCGACGTGCGCCTGCATCACGAGGTGACGGATATCGACACCGCGGCACGGATCGTCGTCGTCGACACACCGGACGGCGTCATCGAGCTGTCCTACGACGCTCTCGTCCTCACACCCGGTGCCGCGGCGCTCCGCCCGCCCCTGCCGGGGCTCGACTCCGCCCGGGTGCGCACCCTCCGCACCGTCGCCGACGCCGTGGCGCTCCGCGAAAGAGTCTCCTCGGGCGCTCGCCGCGCGGTCGTGCTCGGCGCCGGCTTCATCGGGATCGAAGCAGCCGAGGCGCTGCGCCACGCCGGACTGTCCGTCGACGTCGTCGAACTCGCCCCGCACGCCCTCCCCCCGCTCGAGCGCGAACTCGCCACGCTCGTGCACGAGGAGCTGCAGACCCTCGGCATCGCGATGCACGCCGGCGTCGCCGCAGAGGCGATCGAGGCCGGCACCGACGTCGACCGCGTGCGTCTCGGCGACGGCACGGTCATCGACGCCGACCTCGTGGTGCTCTCCGTCGGCGTGCGTCCCGACACCGCGTTCGCCGCAGGTGCCGGCATCGAGACGGCTCGCGGTGCGATCGTCGTCGACGACCGCGGCCGCACCTCCGTGCCCGGCATCTGGGCCGCCGGCGACGCGACGGTCAGCGTCGATGCGATCACGGGAACCGTCCGGCCGGTGGCTCTCGCCGGCCCCGCGAACCGTGCCGGACGCCTCATCGCCGACGACATCGTCGGAGGTGATGAAGCCACTCGCCGCATCCCCCGCACCCTCGGCACCGCGATCGTGCGCGTCGGATCCCTCACCGTGGCGATGACCGGAGCGAACCGGCGAAGCCTCGACGAGGCGGGTATCGCGTACGAGACGATCCACCTGCATCCCAACCAGCACGCCGGCTACTTCCCGGGCGCCGCGCCGATTCACCTCATCGCGCACATCGATCCGGTCGACGGCACGATCCTCGGCGCCCAGGCGGCCGGTGTCGAGGGTGTGGACAAGCGCATCGACGTGATCGCCACCGCGATGCGCGGCGGGCTCGTCGCCCCCGACCTCATCGATCTCGACCTCAGCTATTCCCCGCCCTACGGCTCGGCGAAGGACGCGGTGAACATGCTCGGCATGATCGCCGAAAACATTCTCAGCGGACGCCTCCGGCTGTGGCACGCGGCCGACGCGACGGACGACGCCGACGTGCTCGTCGTGGATGTGCGCACCCCCGGCGAATTCGTCACCGGGCACCTGCGCGACGCCGTGAACATCCCTCACACCGAGCTGCGCGATCGCATCGACGAGGTGCGGGACGCCGCCGCGGGACGACCGGTGCGGGTGCTCTGCGCGGCGGGCGTGCGCTCGAACATCGCCCACCGCGTGCTGGTCTCGCACGGGTTCGACTCCTCGTCGCTCTCCGGTGGGACCCGCACGCTGCGTCAGTGGTTCGGCGCCGACGTCGACCGCGTCCTCGTCACCGAAGGAGTACTCGCATGATGATCACCGGCACCCCCGAGGAGCAGGCCGCGGCCCGCAAGAAGATCCTCAACCGGCTGCGGCGGGCCCAGGGCCAGCTGAACGCGGTCATCACCGCCGTCGAATCAGATGCGGGCTGCCGCGAGGTCGTCACGCAGCTCGCGGCGGTCACCAGCGCGCTCGATCGCGCCGGTTTCGCGATCGTCTCGACCGCGATGCGCGATTGCGTCGTCGACCCCGAAGGGGCGGAGGCGGCCGAGGGGCTGACCACCGACGAGCTCGAGAAGCTCTTCCTCACCCTCGCCTGAAAGAAACGACCGAGAAAGGAGCACCACATGTGCCGACAGACCACCTGCAAGACCTGCGGCAAGGCGACCTGGGCCGGATGCGGACAGCACGTCGAGCAGGCGCTCGCCGGCGTCCCCCGCTCTCAGCGCTGCGCCGGCCACGACACGCCCGCGAAGAAGGGCTTCTGGAACGCGTTCCTGCGCTGACGTCCCGTCGAACCACCCCTTTCGCGTCGAACCACCCCGGTGTTCGCGGCGACAACGGGGCGTCTCGGCAAGATCGGGGTGGTTCGAGGGAGCACGAAGAGCCTCACCGTCCGTGGACGGTGAGGCTCTCTTCGGCGGAACGGATCAGGCGAGGCCGTTCTCCGACAGGAACTGCATCGCGATGTCCTCCGGCGACATCTGGTCCTCGGTGCTCTGCACGTTCAGGGCCACGAGGGCGTCGGCGGTGAGCGCCGCGCTGACCGCGTCGATCGTCTCGGCTATCTCGTCGGCGACATCCGCGCTCACGACGGGAACGACGTTCGAAGCGAGGAACAGCCCCTCGGGGTCTTCCAGCACGACGAGATCCTGGGTCTGGATGCGCGGATCCGCCGTGAACACGTTCGCCACGTCGACCTGGCCGGCCACGAGGCTCTCGACGGTGGTGTCGCCGGTCGGCGAGAACGTGACCTCCACACCGTACGTCTCGGCGAGTCCGTCGGGGCCGTAGGGACGCTCAGCGAGCTCGGGCGGTCCGCCGAGCGTGAGGGCATCCGACACACCGGCGAGATCACCGATCGAGGTGAGTCCGTTCTCCTCGGCGAACTCCGCCGTCACGGTATAGGAGTCCTGATCGCTCGCCTCGGCCTGATCGAGGACCGCGAGGTTCTCCGGAAGGGCCTCCTCGAGCGCCGCGTACACGTCGTCCGCCGTGCGCGCCTCGGTCTCAGGGTCGAAGTACTGCAGCAGGTTGCCGCTGTACTCCGGGAACACGGTGATGTTGCCCGACTCGATCTCGGGCATGTA
>NZ_DEPK01000156.1:0-4286 GCF_002358725.1 Microbacterium sp. UBA3394 | reverse complement strand
TGGGAGCAGGTGCGCGGCTTCACCCGGGCGGCGCTGCAGGCGGTGTGCGAGATCCCCTACGGCGAGACCGCCGGATACGGCGAGGTGGCGATCCTCGCCGGCCACCCGCGGGCGGCGCGGGCCGTCGGAACGGCCTGCGCCACGACCCCCTTCTCGATCGTCGTCCCCGTGCATCGCGTCGTGCGCGCCGACGGCTCGCTCGGCGAGTACGGGGGCCGGCCGGAGCTCAAGCGCCGGCTTCTCGACCTGGAGCGGGCGGGCAGCGTGTAGGCCGCCCACCCGCCCGCTCCCGGCACCGGTGTATCGTCGTCGCGACGGCGCCGAGGCCGTCCGACCGGTAGGTGCCCATGTCCGCAATCCGCACGCGCAGCAGCGATCAGGCCCTCGTCGAGCAGGCGGTGGTGACCCTCGCCCGGAGCTCGCCTCACACGGTCGCCTTCGGCGGCCTCGCCCACGACGGCGCCGTGCACGTCAGCGCGATCTCCGGCGAGCACGCGCAGTCGATCGAGGGACTGGTGGTGCGGGAGCATCGCGGTCTCGGCGGCCGCGCGATGGTGGAGAGCCGCCCGCGGCTCGCGCTGGACTACCGCACCTCGCGCACGATCACCCACGACTACGACGCGGCCATCCTCGGCGCCCGCATCGTCACCCTCGTCGCCGTGCCCGTGGTCGTCTCCGGGCGACCCCGCGGCATGCTCTATTGCGGATCTCGCCGCTCCGCCCCGATCGGCGGCGCGATCGCCCAGCCGACGATCGCCGCCGCCGACGACCTCGCGGCGCAGCTGCGCCTGCGCGACGATCTCGATCGGCGGGTGGCCACCATGCCGCCGGCCGATGCTCGCGACGCCGCCGCACTGCCGCCTGCCGCACGCGAAGAGGTGCGCGCGAGCTACGCCGAGCTGCGCAGCATCGCCGCCACGATCACCGACCCGGCGGTGCGCGATCGCCTGTCCCGCCTCGAACAGCGCTGGGCCGCTCTCGCCCGGGATGACGCCGTCGGCGACGGCCCGAGCGCCCGTCTGTCACCGCGCGAGATCGACGTGCTGGCATGTGCGGCGCTGGGAGCGACGAACGCGGAGATCGCTGCGACGCTCGCCCTGAAGGAGGCGACGGTGAAGTCGTACCTGCAGTCGGCGATGGGCAAGCTCGACGCCGGCACGAGGCACGCAGCGGTGGCTCGCGCCCGCCGCGCCGGCATCCTGCCCTGATCGCGACGGCGCGCCGCATGGCGAGGCGTTCATGGTCAAGTCGCGGCCCGCTCAGTAGGGTGGGCCCATGGCCCGCAGAATCGTGCACCAGCTCGTCGACGACCTGGATGGAAGCGTCCTCGAGGTCGGTGAAGGGGAGACGGTTCTGTTCTCCCTCGACGGCACCGCCTACGAGATCGACCTCACCGACGCCAACGCCGCCGCGCTCCGGGAGATCCTCGCCCCCTACGTCGACGCGGCGCGCCGCGTCTCGGGCGGGAGAAGCACCTCGTCGAGCGCCCCGCGACGCCGCAAAGCCGGCCAGGACTACGGCGCCGTGCGCGCGTGGGCGAAGGAGAACGGCTACCAGGTCTCCGACCGCGGCCGCGTTCCCGCGACGGTGCTCGAAGCGTACGAAGCCGCCCGCTGACGCGACTCGGCGAGTTTGGGAATCCCCTCCAAATGGGGCCATCCGCTTGCGGCGACGCCGGATTCTCGGAATCGTGGCCGGTCCGAACGTCCCGAACGAGAGGAGAGCTCCCATGCTCACGCTCACCGAGAACGCTGCCACGGCCGTCAAGACGATCATCGCCCAGCTGCCCGACGCCGACCAGGGCGGCGTGCGCATCCGAGACACCGGCTCCCAGGAGACCGGTTTCGAGCTCGCCGTCGCCTCGGCTCCCGAGAACGGCGACCAGGTGGTCGAGGACCACGGCGCACGCGTCTTCCTCGACAACGGCGCGAACACCGCGCTCGATGACCGCGTGCTCGACGCGGAGATGAACCAGGACGGCTCGGTGCGGTTCGCCATCGCCAGCCAGTCCTGACCCCAGGATTTCCGATCGGGCCCGGTGCGTTCAGCACCGGGCCCGATTGGCTTTTCGGCGCGCCGAATCCTAAAGTTTCGGTATGCCGAAATATTCGCGCGGGATGCTGGTCGCAGCGATGTCCGCCGTCGGCGCGCTCTGCCTGGCCGGCTGCTCCTCTGCGCCTGCGCCTGACACGCAGTCGGCGGCCGCGGACCGCCCGCAGGTGCTCACGACCTTCACGGTGCTCGCCGATATCGCGCAGAACGTCGCGGGAGACGACATCGAGGTCACCTCGATCACGAAGCCGGGTGCCGAGATCCACGGGTACGAGCCCACGCCCGGCGACATCCGAGCCGCGAGCGACGCCGACCTCGTCATCGACAACGGGTTGAACCTCGAAGCGTGGTTCGCGCAGTTCGTCGAGACCGTCGATGTGACGCACGTCGTCGTCTCCGACGGCGTCGAGCCGATCGACATCGCCGACGATGCGTACGCGGGCACGCCGAATCCGCACGCGTGGATGAGTCCCGCCAACGTGCAGGTCTACGTGGACAACATCGCCGAGGCCTTCGCCGACCTGGTCCCCGCCTCCGCCGACGCCTTCGCCGCCCGCGCCGACGACTACAAGGCCCAGCTGCAGCAGATCCAGGACGATCTGGACGCGCGACTGTCCGAGCTCGACGCCGACCATCGCGCCCTGGTCACGTGCGAGGGCGCCTTCAGCTACCTCGCTCGCGACGCCGGCCTCACCGAGCAGTACCTGTGGGCCGTCAACGCCGAGCAGCAGGCCACCCCGCAGCAGATTGCAGCGACGATCGAGTTCGTGCGCGACCGCGACGTGCCCGCGGTGTTCTGCGAGTCCACGGTCTCGGACCGGGCGATGCAGCAGGTGGTGGAGGCCACCGACGCGACGTTCGGCGGCATCCTCTACGTCGACTCGCTCTCGGAGTCCGACGGACCCGTCCCGACCTACCTCGACCTCATCCGCCACGACGTCGACACGATCGTGGCCGGGCTGACGAACGCGTCATGACCGCCGCGGTGCACGTCGACGAGGTGTCGGTCTCCTACGGGGAGATCCGCGCACTCGACCGGGTGTCCCTCACTCTCGACCGCGGAGGCGTGACCGGCCTGATCGGCATGAACGGGTCGGGCAAGTCGACGCTGTTCACCACGATCATGGGGATGCGGCGTCCCGACCACGGTCGTGTGAGCATCGACGGCGCCGCACCCGTCGCCGCCCGCAAGGCCGGTCGCGTCGGATACGTGCCGCAGAGCGAGGCCGTCGACTGGCAGTTCCCGGTCAGCGTGCACGACGTGGTGATGATGGGCCGCTACGCGCGGCAGGGCATCCTGCGGCGCCCTCGCCCCCGGGATCGCGAGGCCGTCGCGGGCGCACTCGACCGCGTCGGGCTCACCGACCTCGCCGACAGGCAGATCGGGCGCCTTTCCGGCGGGCAGCGCAAGCGCGCCTTCGTCGCCCGCGCGATCGCCCAGGAGGCGGAGATCCTGCTGCTGGACGAGCCGTTCGCGGGCGTCGACAAGGCGTCGGAGGCGACCATTGTGCGGCTGCTGCGCGATCTCGCCGCCGCCGACTGCGCGGTGCTGGTCTCCTCGCACGACCTGCACGCCCTCCCCCGGCTCGCCGACCACGCGGTGCTCCTGCGACACCGCGTGCTGTTCCAGGGTCCGGTCGCCGAGGCCCTCCGCCCCGAGAACCTCGCCCGCGCCTTCGGTCTGGATCCGCGCGATGACGGAGCCCCGGCATGAGCCTTCTCGATCTCATCCTCGAGCCGCTCCAGTACGACTTCATGGTGCGGGCGATCGCGACGACCGTCATCGCCGCGGTCGTGTGCGCGGTGCTGTCGTGCTGGCTGGTGCTCGTGGGGTGGTCGCTCATGGGCGATGCCGTCTCGCACGCCGTGCTGCCGGGGGTCGTCCTCGCCTACGTCGTCGGCGTGCCGTTCGCGCTCGGCGCCGTCGTCTTCGGCTTCCTCGCCGTCGGCCTCATCGGCCTGGTGCGCGGCACGAGCCGCATCAAGGAGGATGCCGCCATCGGCATCGTCTTCACGACCCTGTTCGCCGCGGGGCTCGTGATGATCTCGGTGACGCCGAGCCAGACCGACCTCAGCCACATCATCTTCGGCAACATCCTCGGCATCTCCGCCGCCGAGCTCGTGCAGATCGCCGTGCTCGCGGCGGTCGCCTTCGTCGTGCTGTTCGTGCGACGCCGCGACCTCACGCTGTACGCCTTCGATCCCACCCACGCTCACGCGATCGGGCTGTCGCC
>NZ_DEPK01000066.1:167-3762 GCF_002358725.1 Microbacterium sp. UBA3394 | reverse complement strand
TCGATCTGCTGCGTCCAGACGCACCGGTCACGCACCGCGCGCATCGTGTCGGCGGCTTGCCGGAGCGGATCGCTCAGGCGGTCGTCGCGGGGGTCTTCTGCTCGAGACGGCGATAGTGCCATGCCCGCCACGATACGAGAACACCGGCGAGCACGAGCGAGACCATCGACCCGGCGAGGACACCGAGCGTCGCCTGATCGCGGATCTCCGGATGCTCGGCGAAGGCGAGCTCCGACAGCAGCAGCGAGACGGTGAACCCGATCCCACCGAGCGAGCCCGCCGCAAGAAGGTCGGTGAAGGTGAGCGCCGGCGGGCCTTCGCGACGGCCGACGCGGAGAGAGATCCATCCGAAGATCGAGATGCCGATGATCTTGCCGACCGGCAGAGCGACGAGCACACCCCAGAAGGCGGGTGAGAGCTCGCCCGCGCTCACCTGGGGGATGACCACGAGCGCGGCGGAGAACGCGAAGACGGGGAGGACGAGGCCGTTCACCCAGGGCTCCAGCACGTGTCGAGCGTGGAGGGCAGGCTGCTGGCTCATCGCGAGGCCGAGCGCGACGCCGGCGATCGTGGCGTGCACGCCCGACTTGTACACGAGCGCCCACGTCACGACGCCGATGACGATCAGGGCGATCGTGATCGGGATGCGGGCGCGGGTGTCGACGCGGCGGGAGAGGATGCCGAACAGCACGACCAGCCCCGCCGCCCCCAGGAGCAGGCCGTAGTTGACGTCACTCGTGAACAGCACGGCGATGAAGATGATGCCCACGATGTCGTCGAGGATCGCGAGCGCGAGCAGGAAGACGCGGAGGGCGGAGGGGAGCCCCTTGCCGAACACCGCGAGCACGCCGAGGGCGAAGGCGATGTCGGTCGCGGTGGGGATGGGCCAGCCGTTGACCGCGTCGGAGCCGTGGGCGATGACGAGGTAGATGGCGATCGGGACGATCACGCCGCCCGCGGCGGCGATCGCCGGCTGCAACGCCTTCTTGGCCGAGTTCAGCTGGCCGCTGGTGAGTTCGAACTGCAGCTCGACGGCCACGACGAAGAAGAAGAGGGCGAGGAGGCCGTCTTTGATCCAGTGCGACACCGACAGCTCGAAGAACTCCGGGATGCCGACGTACACGTGCATGAAGTCATCGACGGCGGGTCCAGCGGGAGAGTTGGCCACGGCGAGGCCTGCCGCAGCGGCGACGAGCAGGACGATCGCGGGGAAGCGCTCGGACCGGAACAGTGACAGGAACGGGGGCGACTGAGGAGACTGGGACATCGGGTCCTTTCGTCTGGTGGGATGCGCTGAACGACGCCGACCAGACTTCCCGGCACACCAAGCTCCCAGTCTACCGGCGCCGGGAGCGAGGACCCGACGACCCTCCCCGTGTCCGGAGCACACCGTCGACGCCGCTAGCGTTGAACGCATGCGCGAACTGACGAACACCGAGGCGATCGACCTCGTCGGCCGCTACGAAGCCGGCCAGGAGATCCCCGACACGATGCGCGCCGACGTGCGCCTGCTGGGCGGATTGCTGGGTCGGGTGCTCCGCGAGAGCGGTTCACCCGGGCTGTTCGAGGATGTCGAGCGACTGCGCGCGGCGACGATCCAGGCATACACGGATGCGACCCCGGAGGCCTTCGCCCGGGCCGAGGCGATCGCCGACTCCTTCAGCATCGACCGCGCCGAAGAGGTCGCCCGCGCCTTCACCTGCTACTTCCACCTCGTCAACCTCGCCGAGGAGCACCAGCGCGTGCGGGTGCTGCGCCAGCGCGACGGCCGCCCCGACCGCGAGGATGCCACCGACTCGGTCGCCGCGGCCTTCGTGCGCCTGGCCGCCGAGATCGGCGACGATTCAGCCCTCGAGCGTCTGCAGGCCCTGCGCTTCCACCCTGTCTTCACCGCCCACCCGACCGAAGCACGCCGGCGAGCGATCTCCACGGGCATCCGCCGTCTGGCCGAGCTGCTGGAGGAACGCGACGCGACGCTGCGCAACGGCGCCGACGAGGGGCGGACCGAGCGGCAGATGCTCGAGGAGATCGACACGCTGTGGCGCACCGGCCCGCTTCGGGCCGAGAAGCCGTCGCCCACCGACGAGGTGCGCGCCGTGATGGCGGTCTTCGACGACACTTTGTTCACGTCGATCCCGGAGGTCTACCGTCGTGTCGACGATGCGCTGCAGGGACCGGCCGCCGGAAGCCGCTCCCCCGTGGTGCGCCCGTTCGTGAGGATCGGATCCTGGGTCGGCGGCGACCGTGACGGCAACCCGTTCGTGACGGCGTCGGTGACGCGCAAGGCGGCGAAGATCGCCAGTGAGCACGTGCTGCTCGGTCTCGAGCGCGCGGCCCTCCGCATCGGACGCACCCTCACCCTCGACGTCGACACGACGCCGCCGAGCGACGCCGTCACGTCGCTGTGGCATCGGCTCCGCTCTGCCGACGAGGATGCGGCGCGCGACATCGCCAAGCGCTCCCCCGGCGAGCTGCACCGCAGCGTCGTGCTGCTGGCGGCGCGGAAGATCGCCGCGACCCGCACCCGTGACGCCGATCTGGCCTACGCGACGCCGGACGAGCTGCTGGCCGACCTTCGCGTCGTGCAGGACTCCCTGGTCCGTGCCAGCGCACCGCGGCAGGCCTACGGCCAGCTGCAGCAGCTGATCTGGCAGGTCGAGACCTTCGGTTTCCACCTCGCCGAACTCGAGGTGCGCCAGCACTCCGCGGTGCACCGCAAGGTGCTCGACGAGCTCGATGCCGGCGGCGAGCGGTCCGAGCTCGCCGAAGAGGTGCTCGAGGTCTTCCGCGTGGTGAAGTTCCTGCAGGACCGCTACGGTCCGCGCGCGGCCGGTCGCTACATCGTGTCGTTCACGCAGTCGGCTGAGGACCTCGCAAACGTGCACCGCCTCGCCCGCTACGCCGTCGGCGAGGGCGCCACCCCGCCCGTCCTCGATGTCATTCCCCTGTTCGAGACGTTCGCAGATCTCCAGGCCGCCCCCGGCATCCTGCGCGAGATCGTGCGGCATCCGGCGTTCGCGGCCCGACTCGGCGAGACCGGAAACCGGCTCGAGGTCATGCTCGGGTACTCGGATTCGTCGAAGGATGTGGGCCCGGTCGCGGCGACTCTCGCGCTGTACGAGGCCCAGGCGGCCATCGCGGACTGGGCGAAGGAGTCCGGTATCGAGCTGACGCTGTTCCACGGCCGCGGCGGCGCTCTCGGGCGCGGCGGCGGACCGGCGAACTCGGCGATCCTCGCGCAGCCGCCGCACTCCGTCGACGGCCGGTTCAAGCTCACCGAACAGGGCGAGGTCATCTTCGCCCGCTACGGCGAGCCGGCGATCGCCAAGCGCCACATCGACCAGGTCGCCGCAGCCATGCTCCTGGCCTCGTCGCCTTCCGTGGAGCGCACCAACCGCCACGCCGCCGAGCGATTCCATGCGATCGGCGCGACGATGGATGCCGCCAGCCGCGACCGCTTCGCCGCGCTCGTGAACGCACCGGGCTTCGCGCCGTGGTTCGCGCAGGTGACGCCGATGGAGGAGATCGGGCTGCTGGCGCTGGGATCCCGCCCGGCGCGACGCGGGCTGTCGGTCGAGTCCCTGGCCGACCTGCG
>NZ_DEPK01000066.1:0-133 GCF_002358725.1 Microbacterium sp. UBA3394 | reverse complement strand
CGAGCCGGCGATCGCCAAGCGCCATATCGACCAGGTCGCCGCCGCCATGCTCCTGGCCTCCTCGCCATCCGTGGAGCGCACCAATCGCCACGCCGCCGAGCGATTCCACGCGATCGGCGCGACGATGGATGCC
>NZ_DEPK01000225.1:0-3396 GCF_002358725.1 Microbacterium sp. UBA3394 | reverse complement strand
CGGCCGCTCACCTGCCAGAGGCCGGTGATGCCGGGCTTCGCGAGGAAGCGGCGGTGCACGTGATCGGCATACTGCGCCACTTCCGACGGCAGCGGCGGCCGCGGGCCGACGAGCGACATGGAGCCGCCGATCACGTTGAACAGCTGCGGCAGCTCGTCGAGGCTGAACTTGCGCATGATCTTGCCGACCGGCGTGACCCGGGGGTCATCCGTCATCTTGAACAGCACCTCGTTGCCCGAATCGCGCTGTTGGCGGGCGAGGTTCTCGAGCATGTCTTCGGCGTTGACGACCATCGAGCGGAACTTCAGCATCGTGAACTCGCGACCGCGCAGGCCGATGCGGGTCTGTCGGAACAGCACCGGCCCCTGGCTCGACAGCCGCACCGTGATGGCGAGGAACGCCAGCACCGGACTCAGCGCGATCACCCCGAGAACACTCGCGATGAGATCGACCATGCGCTTCAGGAACAGCTGGCCCTTGCTGAACCGAGGCGTCTCCACGTGGATGAGGGGGAGACCCGCGACCGGGCGCGTGTGCAGTCGGGGCCCGGCGACGTCGATGATGCTCGGCGCGAGCACGAGGTGCTGCTTGCCGGCTTCGAGGCTCCACGAGATCTGCTTGACCTTGTCCGGCGGCAGGTCGTCGGTGCTGGTGACGGCGACCGTGTCGGCGCCGGTGGCGGCGATCGCGCGATCGACGGCGTTGACCGAGCCCATGACGGGGATATCAGTGCCTGCGATCGTCGAGGCCACCGCGGCGTTCGGAACGCACGCTCCGACGACGAGATAGCCCGCGGCGGGCGTGCGCTGCAGCTCGTGGGCGATCTGGGTGACCGACTGCGCGGAGCCGACGAGCAGCACCCGCGCGGAGTACTCCTTCATCGACCGCCGTGCGATCAGCCAGTGCCGCCACAGCCATCGCTCGAGCACGAGCACGAGCACACCCGCCGGGAGACTCAGCAGCAGGTAGCCGCGGGCGACTTCGATGCCCAGCAGGAACGAGGCGATCGCGATGAAGCCGAAGAGCGTCAGGCTCGCGTTCGCCACCCTGATGTACTCGGTGGTGCCATGGCCGATGACGCGATCGCTGCGGGAATCGATGAGGGTCAGTGCCCACATCCATGCCAGCACCAGAGCCGTCGAGAACAACCAGTACGACACCGCGCTGATCCCGGCGTTCTCATGGATCGCGAGGTCGACGTTGCCGGTGCCGAACCATACCAGCTGTGCGCCGAAGACCACCCAGACGAGCACGAACAGGTCGCTGAACCACAGCCGCCGCGCGTAGTGCGTGCGCCAGCGCGACGCAGACGTCGTCGAGGGGTGCGCTGCGTCGGCCGTCGCGGCCGACGTCGGAGCCCCCTGCCCGGGCGCACCGATGGTCGGTGAATCCGGCGACGTCGTTGTCGTGTCGTTTTCTATCGTCGACACGATGTGCCTTTCATTTCGATCTCCCCAGGAACGAAATACATCGGCGAAGAGCGAACTCAACGACGGTGCACGTCCACAGCATAGGGAGCGGACTGTGTCGCGCGGGTTACGTTTTGCCCCGGCACCTGTTCGTCAGACGGGGGGTAGCGCTCAAGGGTGCGCATGCCTCAGAATCGCTGCACGTGAACTCGCCTGTGAACGACCTCCGAAATCGGGCCGTTCGGGGTACGATCAGGTAAGTTCGAACCTCTGTCTGGGAAGAAGGAAGCTATGAGCAAGCGATTCGAAGAAGAGGACGTCGACTGAGACGTCCTTCGCCCTGACTTTCAAGGTTGGCGCCGCAGAGACTCCAGTCTCTCGGCGTCAACTTCTTTGTATCGGATCTGCATCGCCAGCTTTTCCAACGCCACGTACGCCTTCTCCTGGCGGCGTTGCGGCTCCGGGTGCGTACGACGGAGAACGATGTACGGTTCGAATCGCTCGAAGGTGCGCTTGATGATCGTGCCGCCGGCGTCCACCAGCACCGCGCGTCGGTAGACGCCCAACTCCACGCCCACGGCAAGTCGTTCAAGCCCGTTCAAGACCGCGACGGCGGCGTGAACGAGATTGGCTCGCTCCGTATCGGTGAAGAGCGGGGGCGCCGTTCCGCGGCGCACGATCACTCCCAGGATGCGGATCGGCCGCGTCGGAAGCTCGGAACTCCCGTGTGCGAGGGCCTGCGCCTGAGCGGAGGTCAATTCGCGCGGGCCGAGCATCTTCGAGATCAGCTTGCGCTCGGCGACGGTGTCGTCAGACCACTTGGTCCAGGCTTCGAGCGTCGCCTGGCGGCGGGTCGCACGCCAATTCATCCACGTGGCGAACGTGACGGTCACTAACGATGCCAAGGCAATGACGGCGCCGGCAAGAGCCGCGTGCTCCCGAGCGAAGGCCACGTGCGGAGACAGGTCGACATCGCGCAACAGAAGCGCGATGATGGCGGCCACCGCCGCAGCGAGGAGCACGGAAAGCACGTGTACCGCTTTGATCTTTCGCAGGAATCCCCAGTTCACAGACCGTGTTTATCACGAGCGCAGACGTGACTGTGCGCACAATCCCGGGACGAGAACAGTCGGGACTGCCGCACTACCGGGTCACGACGCACCAAACGCAGGCTGCGTACGCCGGCTGCGCCGGATCGGATCGGCGATCGCCGCCGGCAGGCGCTTCGCGTCGACGTTGATGCGCACGAGGTAGATCACCACGAGCGAGAGCACCACCATCTCGCCGAAGTCCTCGACGAACCCGAGCGAACGGTCGAGGAGGCGGATGTCGAGGAAGAACGAGTGCACGATGTCGACCAGCACCGCGAACACCAGCAGCGTCGCGACGAGAAGTGCGATGGTGCGATGGATCAGTCGAGTGCGCGCATCCGCCCTCAGATAGGCGATCACGATCGGTGTTGCGAGCACCAGCAGGGCCACACCCGACACGGCGAGTTCGCCGAGCGTCTGCGCACCGACGGGGCCGATGCCGAACGCCCACGGCTGCATGGCGTAGACGAAGCCGACCACCTCGTGCACCATGAACGCGTCATCGACGAAGAAGTACAGGAAGAGCGGGATCCACGCGGCGACGGACCAGCTGCGGCGCGCGACGGCGAACATCGCCAGCAGCACCACCACCCACAGGTACTTGACGTACTGGTACGCCTCGCCGTAGCTGCCGTCCATGTCGACGCGCAGCACGTTCGGCGCATCCCACCCGACCATCACCACGACGTGGATGAGCCCCAGGACCACATCGACGCCGAGCACCATGGCGGCGATGAGCACCACCGAGCGCTGATTGCGGAACAGCCATTTCCCCTCGTGCGCAAGCGCGGTGAAGACAGACATCCGTGGACCTCCCCAGTGGTCCTCGCGGTGTCGACTGCCGCATGCTGCTTCGCACGGAGGCGACGCCTAACGATCATCGTTTGCCGGGGAGT
>NZ_DEPK01000065.1:5319-10036 GCF_002358725.1 Microbacterium sp. UBA3394 | reverse complement strand
CATGATGCAGGACATCAGCATGCTCCGTCGCTGGATCGCCTTCGGACTCGTGCTCCTCGTCGTCAACGTGCTGACGATCCTGGTCGGTGCGGCCCTGCTGTTCCGCTGGCACTGGGTGCTCGGCACGATCTTCCTCGTGACCTCGGCGCCGCTGTGGTACGCCGGATACCGGTTCGAGAAGACCTACGGCGTGCTCGCGCGGCAGAGCCAGGACCAGGCAGGCGACCTGGCGACGAGCGTGGAGGAGAGCGTCCACGGCATCCGGGTGCTCAAGGCATTCGGCCGCGGCTCGCACGCGCTCAAGAAGTTCACCCGTCAGGCCGAGACCCTCCGCGAGACCGAGCTCGACAAGGCGCGCGCGGTGGGGTGGATCTGGTTCTGGCTCGTGCTGCTGCCCGACATCGCGTTCGCGCTCTGTCTCGGCGCGGGGATCTACCTGGTCGCCCTGGGTCAGCTCGGCGTCGGGGAGCTGGTGGCGTTCTTCGCGATGACGACCATTCTGCGGTGGCCGGTCGAGTCGATCGGGTTCCTGTTCTCGTTCCTGCTGGATGCGCGCACGGCGACCGACCGCATCTTCGAGGTCTTCGACGAGCAGAACCCCATCGTCGACCCCGCCGAGCCCACGACGATCGCCGCGCCGCGCGGTGAGCTCGCCTTCGAGGGCGTCCACTTTCGCTATCAGGATGCGCGGGAGAGCGAACGCGACCTGCTCGACGGCGTCGACCTCGTGCTGCGTCCGGGCGAGACGATGGCCCTCGTCGGCCTGACCGGTTCGGGGAAGACGACGCTCACGACCCTTCCCGGGCGCCTGTACGACGTCACCGCGGGGCGCGTCACCGTCGACGGCGTCGACGTGCGCGACCTCACGCTCGCGGAGCTGCGCACGCACGTGGGCATGGCGTTCGAGGACGCCACCCTGTTCTCGCAGACCGTGCGGGAGAACGTGCTGCTGGGGCGCGAAGACCTCGAGCCGGGCAGCGAGGAGGCCGAGCGCATCCTGCGGGAAGCGCTGCAGGTGGCGCAGGCGCATTTCGTCGACGATCTGCCGAACGGCGTGGACACCGTTATCGGCGAGGAGGGCCTGAGCCTGTCCGGCGGGCAGCGTCAGCGTCTCGCGCTGGCCCGCGCCGTTGCCGCACGGCCGTCGATCCTCGTGCTCGACGACCCGCTGTCCGCCCTCGACGTCGACACCGAGGCGCTGGTGGAAGATGCGCTGCGCGAGGTGCTGCACGACACCACGGCGATGATCGTCGCGCACCGCCCGTCGACCGTGATGCTCGCCGATCGGGTCGCCCTGCTCGAGGCCGGAAAGGTCACCGCGGTCGGGGCGCACTCCGATCTGCTGCGCGAGAGCGCGCACTACCG
This sequence comes from Microbacterium sp. UBA3394, assembly GCF_002358725.1. Classification (NCBI taxonomy): domain Bacteria; kingdom Bacillati; phylum Actinomycetota; class Actinomycetes; order Micrococcales; family Microbacteriaceae; genus Microbacterium; species Microbacterium sp. UBA3394. Next base: position 8,671 of record NZ_DEPK01000065.1, on the reverse strand, counting down.
GCATGTGATCTCGAGTCTCGAAGACGACGAAGCGCGTGCGCGCGAGACGGAGGTGAACCTGTGAGCACCGGCATCATCGGAACCCGCGGCGAGGACCGCTCCGATTACACCCGCGAGGAGAGCCGGGCGATCCGGCGGCGCTCGCTGCGCCTGCTCGGCTCGCTCGTGAGCACCCTTCGCTGGCAGCTCGTGCTGGCCGCAGCCGTGCTCATCGTGTCGACCGTGCTGCGCGTGGCCGGCCCCGCTCTGATCACCTACGGCATCAATACGGCCCTCCCCGCAGCCGTCGATCGGATGGATTGGATGCCGACGGTGGGCATCGTCGCCGTCTACCTGCTCACGGCGTTCGGGGGTGCCGGCCTCGTCGGCTGGTACGCCGTCGTCGCGGCGCGGCTGACCCAGGCGATCATGCTCGACCTGCGCAAGCGGATCTTCCTGCACACCCAGCGCCTGAGCCTGGAGTTCCACGAGTCCTACACCTCGGGCCGCATCATCTCGCGGCAGACGAGCGACCTCGACACCATTCGCGAGCTGCTCGACGGCGGTCTCAACGAGCTCGTCTCGGGGCTCCTCTACGGCGTGTTCACGCTGGGTGCGCTGCTGCTGCTCGATTGGCAGTCCGGCGTCATCATCGTGCTGATGGGCATCCCGCTCTTCTTCCTCATGCGCTGGTTCTACCTGCGCTCCCAGCTGGTCTACCGGGAGTCGCGTGTGATCAGCGCGCAGGTGATCGTGAAGTTCGTCGAGACGATGACGGGTGTGCGGGCCGTGAAGGCGTTCCGCAAGGAGCCGCGCAACGACGACGAGTTCGGCGGCCTCGCGATGCGGTACCGCGACGTCAACATGCGCTCGATCCGCCTCTTCGGCACGTTCGAGCCGGGACTCATGGCCATCGCGTCGGTCTCGCTCGCCCTCATCGTCTTCTGGGGCGGCGTGCGCGTGGCCGAGGGTGCCATGGCGATCGGAACCCTCGTGGGGGCGGTCCTCTACGTGCGGAACTTCTTCTCGCCGCTGCAGGAGGTGGCGTTCTTCCTCAACTCCTACCAGTCGGCCACCGCCGCGCTCGAGAAGGTCTCGGGCGTGCTCGAGGAGGAGCCGACGGTGCCCGACCCGGCGAAGCCGGTCGACCTGTGGCGGGCGCGCGGTCACGTGCGCTTCGACGACGTGCGCTTCGGATACTCCGACGACCGGGTGATCCTGCCCGACTTCACGCTGGACATCCCCGCCGGCCAGACCATCGCGCTGGTGGGAACGACGGGTGCGGGCAAGTCGACCCTCGCCAAGCTCGTCTCGCGGTTCTACGACCCCACCCGCGGCGCCATCACCCTCGACGACGTCGACCTGCGTCAGCTGCATCCGAAAGACCTGCGACGGGCCATCGTCATGGTCACGCAGGAGGCGTACCTGTTCAGCGGCACGGTCGCCGACAACATCGCGCTGGGCAAGCCCGACGCGACGATCGAGGAGATCCAGGATGCCGCGCGCGCCGTCGGCGCGCACGAGTTCATCGCGGCGCTTCCCGACGGCTACGCGACGGATGTGAACAAGCGCGGCGGCCGGGTGTCGGCGGGGCAGCGGCAGCTGATCTCGTTCGCCCGGGCGTTCCTGGCGAACCCGGCCGTGCTCATCCTCGACGAGGCGACCGCCTCGCTCGACATCCCGAGCGAGCGTCTGATCCAGGAGGCGCTCCAGACTCTGCTCGCGGATCGCACCGCGATCATCATCGCGCACCGCCTGTCCACCGTCGCGATCGCGGACCGCGTGCTCGTGATGGAGCACGGACGCATCATCGAGGACGACGCTCCCGGGGCCCTGATCGCCGGTGACGGCAAGTTCGCGCAGCTCCACAGTGCTTGGCAGCAGTCCCTGGTCTGACGCCTAGGGACGCCGGGCCAGGGCCGCCGCGCGGATGTCGGAGAATCGGCCGGATGTCGGAGGATTCGCGTCGGATTCTCCGACATCGGCGCGATTCTCCGACATCCGGGGCGGGTCATGCGAGGTGGGCGCCGGCGGCTATGGCTCGCCCGATCGTGCGCTCGACGGCCGGCCAGTCGTGGATCACCTGCGCGTAGCTGAATCGCAGCACCGTGTATCCGCGCAGACGGAGCTCGGCGTCGTGCCGGAGGTCGCGCGTGCGGTCCTTCGACGTCGAGTGATGAGCGAACCCGTCGAGCTGAACGACCAGGCGGTCACCGATCAGGAGATCGACCGGGTGCCCGGCGAGGTAGAGCTGCTGGCGGATCGGCACACCCCAGCGCGACAGGCGCACGATCGCGAGGGTCTCGAGACCCGAGTCGGAGAGTCCGTTGACCTCGGCGGCGCACTCGGCCGACGCGCGTGAGCGCCACCGCACGGCGCGGAGCGCGTCCGTCGAGAGGTTCTCGGAGCGGATGGCTGATTCCCACACCACGAGGGCAGCCTCGCGGTCGAGGCACGATGCGATGTGGGCCAGCGCATCCTCGACGGATTCGAGCAGCGATGCCGGCGACACGGGGGAGAGCGGCTTCGTCCAGTGCGAGACGCCGTCGAACGGGACCGCTCGACCGTTGGGGCGGAAGTGCAGGTGCGGCTGCACGTCGACCTGCTCCGGGATCCACCAGCCGCGGCGTCGCGCGACCGAGAGGCACGCCACCCGTCCGCCGAGTTCCGCCGCGCGGATCAGGTCGCCGTCGCCGCGCGGGAGAGCGACCCACACGCGGCGGATCCGGCGCACGCGCCCGGCCCGGACGGCATCAGCCACGGCACCCGCGGTGAATCCGGCCCGACCCACCTCGTCACGATGGGCGATGCCCGCCCGCGCGGCCAGCCAGCTCTCCACATCCATGCCGACACGATGCCTGCCCGGCGGTCTCTGCGGTTGCGGGGCGCCGGAACTGTGGAGCGCGCGTCCCCGTGACCCGCCTGTGGAGGGTGCATCCCCGCCGCCTCGTTCCGCCGATGTCGGAGAATCGCGCCGATGTCGGAGAATTACGGCCGAATCCTCCGACATCCGACCGATTCTCCGACCTCGGGATGCGGGCGGGGCGCGGCGAGGGCGACGGAGCCTCGGTGGGGGAGGGGAATCCGAGGCCCCGCCGCCGGAATGCGGCGGCCGGGACCTTCTTCAGAGGGGTGGGCCGATCGCCGCCCGTCAGAGACGGATCTCGGCGATGACCTCACCGTACTCCGTCTCACCCACCGGGGTGAAGCCCATGCGCGTGAAGAACGCCTCGGGTCCGGCTTCGCCCTCTTCGTAGATGACGTTGAGCTTGTCGAGGCCACGGTCGCGCGCCTCGTCGAGCAGCTTCTCGATGGCGAAGCGGCCGATGCCGCGGCCCTGGTCGTCGGCGTCGACGTTGATGCGCCACAGCAC
>NZ_DEPK01000065.1:3279-4941 GCF_002358725.1 Microbacterium sp. UBA3394 | reverse complement strand
CCGACGACCTCGTTCGCGTCGAGGACGACCCGCTGCCAGGATGTGCGCGGATCCGCGACCGTCGCGGCGATCCCATAGCTCACCGGAGCGAGGAACTGCTCCTGTCCGGGCTTGAGGGACATGTTGTTGACTGCGACGATCGTCGCGGCGGACAGTTCGACAAGTCGCAGCTCGGCCATACGCACAGGCTAGCCGGTAACCCCGTCGCCACACACGCATGCCGTCACGGGCCGCAACCGATTTATCTTGACGTCAAGGTAAACAGGTGCCTGCGTTAGGCTGGAACGACAACCGAGCGAAAGACGAACAGGTGACCGACTCGACCATCATCTACACGTACACCGACGAGGCTCCCGCTCTCGCCACGGCGTCGTTCCTCCCGATCATCAAGGCCGTCACCGGCAAGGCGGGTGTCGACGTCGAGACCCGCGACATCTCGCTGGCCGGACGCATCCTGGCCGCCTTCCCGCAGAAGCTCACCGACGCGCAGCACGTCGGAGACGCGCTCGCCGAACTCGGCGGGCTGGCCACGCTCCCCGAGGCGAACATCATCAAGCTGCCGAACATCTCGGCGTCGATCCCGCAGCTGAAGGCCGCCATCGCCGAGCTGCAGGCGCAGGGGTACGACATCCCCGACTATCCCGACGACCCGAAGACGGTCGAAGACAAGGATGTGCGCGCACGCTACGACCGCATCAAGGGCTCCGCGGTGAACCCGGTGCTGCGCGAGGGCAACAGCGACCGTCGCGCTCCCGGGGCGGTGAAGAACTACGCCCGCAAGTACCCGCACACCAACAAGCCGTTCCCGGCCGGCTCGAAGACGCGCGTGGCGACCATGGGCCACGACGACTTCAAGAGCAACGAGAAGTCCTGGGTGGCCGCCCACGACGACACGCTGACGATCCGCCACATCGGCGAAGACGGCGGCGCGACGATCCTCAAGGGCGACCTGAAGGTGCTGCCGCGGGAGGTCATCGACGCGACGTTCCTGTCGGCGGCAGCGCTCGATGCCTTCCTGGCCGACACCCTGAAGCAGGCCCAGGCCGACGACGTGCTCTACTCGGTGCACCTGAAGGCGACGATGATGAAGGTCAGCGACCCGATCATCTTCGGCCACGTCGTCAAGGCCTTCCTGCGGGATGTGTTCGCGACCCACGGCGAGAAGCTCACCGCAGCGGGGCTCACGCCCGACAACGGCCTCGGGTCGATCCTCACCGGGCTCGCGAGCCTCGACGGCGGTGCCGACATCGCCGCAGAGATCACCGCGGCGCTCCAGGCCGGTCCGCGCCTGTCATACGTCAACTCCGACAAGGGCATCACCAACCTGCACGTGCCGAGCGACGTGATCGTCGACGCGTCGATGCCCGCGCTCATCCGCAACGGCGGCAAGATGTGGGGCGCCGACGGGGGAGAGGCCGACACGCTCGCCGTGATCCCCGACTCGTCGTACGCCGGCGTCTATCAGGCCGTGATCGAGGACGTCGTCGTGAACGGTCCCCTCGACCCGGCGACCATCGGCACGGTTCCCAACGTGGGGCTCATGGCGCAGAAGGCCGAGGAGTACGGAAGCCACGACAAGACGTTCGAGATCGCCGCTCCCGGTGTGGTGCAGATCGTCGACTCGGAGGGGACGGTCCTCATCGAGCACACCGTCGCCGCCGG
>NZ_DEPK01000065.1:0-2882 GCF_002358725.1 Microbacterium sp. UBA3394 | reverse complement strand
CGCGCCACCGGTGCTCCCGCGGTGTTCTGGCTCGACGTCAACCGCGCCCACGACGCTCAGCTGATCGCGAAGGTGCACCAGGGGCTCGCGCTCCTGGACACCTCCGACGTCGAGATCGTGATCCTGCCGCCGGCCGAGGCGACGCGCTACACCCTCGAGCGGATGCGGCGCGGCGAGGACACCATCTCGGTCACCGGCAACGTGCTTCGCGACTACCTCACCGACCTCTTCCCGATCCTCGAGGTCGGCACGAGCGCCAAGATGCTCTCGATCGTGCCGCTGCTCGCCGGTGGCGGTCTGTTCGAGACCGGCGCGGGCGGCTCCGCGCCGAAGCACGTGCAGCAGCTGGTCGAGCAGAACTACCTGCGGTGGGACTCGCTCGGCGAGTTCTTCGCCCTGGCCGCGTCGCTCGAGCACCTGGCCACCACGACCGACAACCCTCGCGCGCAGGTGCTGGCGGACACGCTGGATGCCGCGACCGGGACGTTCCTCGAGAACGACAAGTCGCCCGGTCGCAAGCTCGGTTCGATCGACAACCGCGGCAGCCACTTCTACCTCGCGCTGTACTGGGCGCAGGAGCTGGCCGGCCAGCAGGCCGACGCGGAGCTCGCGGAGATCTTCGCCCCCGTCGCCGAGGCCCTCGCGACGAACGAGCAGAAGATCGTCGACGAGCTCGCCGCGGTGCAGGGATCGCCCGTCGAGATCGGCGGCTATTACCGCCCCGACGGCGACGCGGTCGACAAGGTCATGCGTCCGTCGGCCACGCTGAACGGCATCATCGACGCCCTCAGCTGAGTCCGGCTCTCACGAGAACGGCGCCCCACCCTCGCGGGTCGGGCGCCGTTCTCGTCTCGCCGCGCGCTGTCAGCGGGCGGCGATGTCGCTCGGGCTCAGGCGTGGATCCACACGTCGGTGCCGTTGGCGGTCCAGTTGAAGATCTGCTCGGCCCGCCACTCGGGCATGCCGACGCATCCGTGGCTCATGGGCGTGCCCCAGTTGGAGTGCCAGTACACGCCGTGGAAGGCCTGGTCGCCGTTGAAGTACATGACCCACTTGACGTCGGGGGTCGTGTAGGTCACCGGATCGCCGTTGGCATCGAGGAGCACGTCGCCGTTGGCGTCGCGCTCGCTGCCGCGCATGGTCTGACTCGTGAGGTGCGCGTGGACCGTGTAGCGACCGGTGTAGGTCGGCGTGTTGCTCTGACCGCTCGAGATCGCCCAGCTGTCGACGACCTGGTCGTTCTCCTTCAGGTAGAGCATCTGCGAGCTGAGGTCGACCTCGAGCAGACGCACCACCTCGGCGGTCTCGTAGGGGGTCTCGACCACCGGGAGCTGGTACGCGCCGTTCGCGGTGGCGAGCTGCTCGGAAAAGCCCGCGGCGATGCCGTCGGTGGTCTCCAGTTCGCGGCCGACGGTGCCCTCGTTCTCTTCCGCGAGGGTCGTGCCGGCCATGTTCACGAGGACCTTGTTGTTCACCGGGTCGCGGTTCACAGCCTCGGGCAGGGTGTCCACGACCTCCTGCACGGCGGACTCGTCGACGGCGATGTCGAGGGTGCCGCGCTCGCCGGGGGACAGCGTGATCCAGGATGCGAGCGTCGAGGCCTCGATCGGAACGACCCGTTCGTCGCCGACATAGAACCCGGCCTCGTCGAGCATCGTGTTCAGGCGCGCGGCGGTCGCGTCGGCCACGTAGGTCTCCCGTTCGGGCGAGACCGGCGCGGCGACGGCGTCGACCTCGATCGTGGTCTCGCCGGCCGCGAACGCGGTGGCCAGGCTCTCGCGCACCGCGCCGGCGTCGACGCCGGTTCCGTCGACGCCGGGCGTCACGACGTAGGCGGTGCTGTCGGCGTCGAAGGCAACTTCCGCGTCGACGGGATCGGTGTACATCGCCGGGACGGCGGCGGCGAGGGCTTCGGCCGCGACGGCCTCGTCGATCGCCACGGGGGTGTCGAGGGGTTCGGGGAACCACGCCGTGATGTTCCAGAGGGGATGCTCGGCGAAGGCGGTCTCGGCGAGGGCCTGTGCCTCGACGGTCGCTCCGAGGTCGGCGCCGGAGACACGGGCGTCGCCCCCGTCGCCGGCGAGCACGACGGTCGTCTCGGCGAGTCGGCCGGAGATGGCGTCGGCGGCGGCGCCCTGCGTCATGAAGCCGACATGGACGCCGGCGACCGATGTGCCGGGCGCGATGAGCACGAGCGATGCTGCGGCCGCGCCGAGGGCCACGACCCCGGCGCCGATGCCGATCCACAGGCCGATGCGCCGTTTGCGCGGCTCCGGCTCGACCGGGGCCCACTCGTAGGTGGGATCGGTCGGAACCGTCGCGTCGTCGCCCGAGGTCGGTCCCCCCGCACCCTCGTCGACACCCGCGTCCGGTCGTGTCACGACATCCGTCACGCGCTCACCCCCGCCTGCTCTGCACCTTCATCCATGGTAAAGGAGGCCGGATGCGGGCGTGCTACGGATTGATCACGGTCTGCCGAGAATCGTTCAGCCCGCGCAGAGCTCCTCGAAGGCCGCGCCGGTCTCCTGGAAGCGGGTGCCGATCTCCTCCAGATCCTCGACCCCCGACGCGTCGCCCTCGCCGAGGGCGACGAACACCTCGCCGGCCTCCGCGAACATCTGCTGCAGATCGGGCACCAGCGCGGCGACCTCGTCGTTGGTGATCGCTCCGGCCTCGGTCGCGAGCTCCGCGGCAGCGGCCTCCATGGCCTCCGCGACCGCGGCCAGGTCGTCGGCATCGCCGCCTTCGAACTCGGCGGTCGCGTCGGTGATCGTCTGGGCGATCACGGCGCACGCGTCCTCGACGCTCTGGCCGTCGTCGCCCGGGGCGTCCTGCGACTGTCCGGTGCTCTCGCCCTCGGCCGTGGCGGCCGTGGCTGCGGT
>NZ_DEPK01000085.1:0-16085 GCF_002358725.1 Microbacterium sp. UBA3394 | reverse complement strand
GGCCGACGGCGCCGTCGTGCGCACGGGGCCCGGCTTCCTGCGCACGCTGCCGAGCGCGGACGCCCTGGAATCGCTGGCCTACCGCTTCGCGATCATCGGATTCATCTTCTGGACCTTCACCCTCATCGCCGGTGCGATCTGGGCGAACGACGCGTGGGGCCGCTATTGGGGGTTCGACACCAAGGAGGTGTGGACCTTCGTCATCTGGGTGCTCTACGCCGGATACATCCACGCCCGCGCCACGCGCGGCTGGCGCGGCACGCGGTCGGCGTGGCTGTCGATCATCGGCTTCCTGGCGGTGCTGTTCAACTTCACCATCGTCAACATGTTCTTCAAGGGCCTGCACGCTTACAGCGGCCTCTCCTGACCCCGCGCCTCGCGCCTCGCGGCCTGGCGCCCGAGAATGCGTGTTCACTTGCCGCTGGATGTCGCTTCGCGAGCGCTCAGCGACGTCTGGTGACAGGTGAACGTCGTGGCGGGAGGGTCAGGCCGGAAGCGGGTGCGCCGCCGGGGCGGACCGGCGCCGCGCGACCGCGATCACGGTGGCGATGAAGGCGAGCAGCATCCACACCGTGAGGCCGACCAGGGCCGCGCCGACGCTCCCGTCGGAGGTCAGGGCGGCCACCATGCCGCTGTAGGCGGGTGCGGTCGGCATGGCCCCGGCGAGCGAGGACAGCCATCCCGGAACGGTCGAGACGATGCCCGCGGCGACGGCGAGCACGGCCACGAGGGCGGCGATCCAGCGGCCCGCTCCGCCGAAGACGGCCACCAGCGCCTGGTTGACGCCGGCGAAGGCGATGCCCGCGACGACGCACACTCCCGCGAACACCGTCCACTCGCCGAACTCGTATGTCGCGGCGATCTGCACGACACCGGCGACGAGGAGCCCCTGCGCCGCGCCGATGGCGGCGGCGGGCGCGAGGCCCCGCAGCGCCAGCAGCGCGGAGGCCGACCGCGAGGTGAGCGCGCGAGCGGTCACGGCCTGGAGGGCGACGAAGGTGCCCAGCCCGCCGATCCACAGCGCCAGCGCCGCGAGGAGCGGAACCGCGGTGGCGCCGAACAGGTCGCTGCCGATCCCGTCGGCTTCGACCGGGTCGGCCACGACGCTCGCGAGCGTCTGGGCTTCATCGTCGGTGTACGAGGGGATCTCGTCGGCCGCGGTGTGCAGCCCCGAGGCGAGTTCGCCGGCTCCATCCGCGGTCTGATCGGAACCCGTCACGAGTGCCGTGCCACCGTCCGCGGCCTGCTGCGCGCCGTCCGCGAGCTGCTGGACGCCGTCGGCGACCTGTGCGGCCCCGGCGGAGGCCTCGTCGGCGCCGGTGCCGAGCGCGCCGGTGCCGGCCGCGATCTCGCGCACCCCCGATGCGGCCTGGCTCGCGCCGCCGGCGATGCCGCCGATGCCCGTCGCGATCTCGTCCGCGCCGGCGGCCGAGGCCTGCAGAGCCGCGGTGAGCTGCGGCCCGGCATCCTGGAACTGCGCGATGCCCGCGGCGATCTCATCCGAGTCGTCGAGGATCTCGGTCACCGTCGGCAGCGCGGCGTTGGTCTCGTCGGACAGCGCGATGATCTCGGCGCACACCGTGCCGGTGTCGCCGGCCGCGCGGCATTCGTCGGCGAGAGCGGTGAGGGTTGCGGCCGAGCCGGTCACGAACTGCCCGATCTCCTCGCTGTTGGCGGCGACCGCGTCGGCGGCGTCGATGACGCCCTGCGGGATCTCGGGGATCTGGGCGGTGAGGTCGGCGAGCGAGGACAGGCCGTCGGCGAGGTCGGATGCGCCGGTCGAGAGCGCACTCGCACCCCCGGCGAGGTCGTCGATCCCGTCGGCCGCCTCGTAGCCGCCGGCCGACAGTGCGGCGGCGCCGTCGGCGATCTCGCCGATGCCCGGCGCGAGGGCGGAGGCGCCGGTGGCGAGGGGCTGCGCGCCCGCCGCGAGCTGGCCCACGCCGTCGACGTACTGCGCGGTGCCGTCGGCGAGCTGGTCCGCCCCGCTGGCGAGCTGGTCGGCGCCGTCGGCGGCCTCGCCGAGCTGGTCGCCGAGGGTGGTGAACCCGAGGAAGACGTTCTCGAGGTACACCTCGGAGAGCTCCTGCCCCATGATGGATGCCGCCGCCGACGTGATCTGCGCGGTGATCGCGTCGTCGACGACGAGGTTGTCGGGTGCCGTGGTGACCTCGATGACCGCGCGCTCAGGGTCGTCTCCGGCGGTCGAGGTCGCGGCGGCGGAGAACTCGGCGGGGATCGTCACGACCGCGGAGTAGGTGCCGTCGGCGAGGCCCGCCGCCGCGTCGTCGTCGTTCGTGATCGTCCAGTCGAGGTTGCTCGGCAAGTCGTCCGAGCCCTCCACGAGCCCCGCGGTCAGCTGGCGCCCCAGCGGCACCGTCTGATCGTCGATCGTGACCGGCTCGTCGTCGTTCACGATCGCGGCGGTCACGTTGTCGAGGCGCTCTGCCGGGTCGTAGAACGCGGCGACGAGGATCGCGCCGACGACCACCGGCAGCAGCAGGGCGCCGATGATCGTCACCCACGTGACGGGGCGACGGGTGCGGGCGCGTTCGATCGGGAGAGTCATGCGTTCACCTCGGATGCGGTGGTGCGGGCGCTGAGGGCCAGCGCCTGGACGTGGGGGCGGTGGGCGTCGGAGAGCGCAGCGAGCGCGGGGCCCTCGGTGCGGGCGGTGGCCACGACGGTGAGGGGAGCGGATGCCGCGGCGCGCGCGCCGGCGTCGCGGATCAGCGCCGCGGCCTGGTCACGCGCGGCGCGGTCGAGCCGGTCGAGGCCGTCGACCACCACCAGGCGCGCGCCGCCCAGGGCCGTGCGCAGCGCCGCGAGCGGATCATCGGCCTCGTCGAGAAGGGCGATGCCGACGTGCGCGCGCACCCACGCGGCGCGGCCGGGGAGCAGATGGCCGGCCACGCGCAGGCGCCCGTCGGTGGGATCGAGCCGCCCCGCGACGGTGAGGGCGAACGCGCGGGCGGCGCCGGCGTCCGCGGTGACGAGCAGGGTGTCCCCGGGATCGACGCGGAACGTCGCGCCGGCGAAGACGCGGCCGGCGTCGGTGCGCACGCCGAGGTCGTCGGCGACGACGACGGCGATGGTGTTCGGCTCGGGCCAGTCCGCCAGGGCGCGCTCGCGTTCGACGGCCTCGCCCTCGATGTCGAAGTGGGGCAGGATGCGGTCCAGCCAGCGCGGCATCCACCAGGCCTTCTCGCCGAGGAGCGCCATGACCGCCGGAACGAGCGTCATGCGCACGAGGAACGCGTCGACGGCGATGCCGACCGCGAGCCCGAGGGCGATCGGCTTGATCGAGGAGTCGCCCTCGGGCACGAACGCGGCGAAGACCGCGAACATGATCACCGCGGCGGCGGTGACCACGCGGGCCGACGAGACGAAACCGGTGCGCACGGCACCGACGGCGATGAGCCGGTCCGCACGGCCGCCGCGGGCGCGGTGGGCGTGCACGTAGTCCTCGCGCATGCGCGAGACGAGGAACACCTGGTAGTCCATCGCGAGGCCGAACAGCACGCCCATGAGGATGATGGGCATGAAGCTGATGACGGGGCCGGTGCGCGTGACGTGCAGCGCGTCGGCGAGCCAGCCCCACTCGAACACGGCGGCCACCGCGCCGAACGACGCCGCCACCGACAGCAGGTATCCCGCGGCGGCCTTCAGCGGCACCCAGATCGAGCGGAACACGATCGTCAGCAGGATCAGCGAGAGCCCGACGACGAAGATCCCGAACGGGATCAGCGCGGCGCCCAGGCGGTCGGAGATGTCGATGCCGACGGCGGTGAAGCCGGTCACCTTCAGGTCGACGCCGTACTCCTCGAGCCATTCGTCGTGGTGGGAACGAAGCTCCCGCACGAGGTCGGCGGTGGCGGGGTCGTCGGGGGCGGTCTCGGGGATCACCTGGATGAGCCCGGTGTCAGCGGTCTCGTTGGGCGTCGCCAGCGCGATCTCCTTGACGCCGGGAACGTCTGCGATCTCGTCGGCGAGGTCGTCCATGAGCCCGAGCGGGTCGGTGGAGGTGACGATCGTGCCGGTGAGGATGAGCGGGCCGTTCTCGCCCGGTCCGAAGTACTCCGCGGTCAGGTCGTAGGTCTGCCGGGCTTCGCTCGAGGTCGGCTGCGTGCCGGCGTTCGGAAGGGCCAGGGTGAGGCTCGCGGCCGGGATCGCCATCGTGCCGAGCACGGCGACGACCGAGACCGTGGTGACGATCGGATGCCGCGTGACGGCCCGCACCCAGCGCTCGGCGAATCCGCGGCGTGGCCGGGTGCGCGCGCGGCGGGCGCGGCGGCTCGGACGGCGGCGCCATCCCACGACGCGCCCCTTCGCGAAGCCGAGGAGTGCGGGAGTGAGGGTCACCGCGACCAGGACGGCGATGGCGACGGCCACGGCCGCGGCGATCCCCATCGTGGTGAGGAAGGGGATGTTCGCGAACGACAGTCCGACCAGGGCGATGAGCACCGTCACGCCGGCGAAGACGACCGCGGAGCCGGCGGTGCCGGTCGCGCGCGCGGCGGATTCCTCGGGCTCGACGCCGGCGCGCACCTGATCCTGATGGCGCGCGACGATGAACAGGGCGTAGTCGATCCCGACCGCGAGCCCCAGCATGATCGCGAGCATCGGCGTGGTCGACGAGATCGTGGCGAAAGCCGTGGCGACGAAGATCAGCGCGATCGCGAGTCCGACGCCGATGAGGGCGCTCACGAGCGGGAACCACGCCACCGCGAAGGACCGGAAGGTCACGATCAGCACGAACAGGGCGATGAGCACGCCGACCGCTTCGATGGGGGAGAGCGAGGGGATCTCGGTGGAGAAGAGGTCGCCGCCGAGCACGACCTGCGCCTCGGGGAGGGCGGTCTGCAGATCGTCGGCGATCTCCTGCAGGTCCTCCTCCGTTCCCGCGGGGATGTCGGTGGCCTGACCGTCGAGCTGGAGTCGGATGATCGCCGCTTCGTCGTCGTCGGAGACGAGGCCCGAGACGTTCTCGTCGAAGGGGTCGGTGACCGCCAGAACCCCGTCGAGGTCGCCGAACGCCGACAGGGCGTCGTCGATCGCCGAGCGATACGCGTCGTCGGTGACCGCCTCCGAGTCGGGTGCCGCCACGAGCACCTGCGCGCTCGTGCCGCTGGCCTGCGGGAAGGTGCGATCCAGCTGCACGATGCCCTCCTGGGCCTCGGTGCCCGGGATCGAGAAGGAGTTGTCGGTCCCCGCCATGAAGGTCACCGCGCTCACGCCGGCCACGACCAGCAGCAGCAGCCACGTCGTGAGCACGCGCCAGGGGTGGCGGTAGGACCAGCGGCCGAGGCTGAACAGCAGAGTGGACACACGTCCTCCAGGCGGTCTGACGGGATTTGGATACATTTCTGTATCCGATGCGCTTCTGTATCGTAATGCGGAACATCGGCGTCAACCTGGGCGACGCGTGTGAGAATCGGCGGGGGAGGGTCACCATGAGCGATACGGCGGGACCCTCGCGACGACGCGAGGAGACCAGACGCAGACTGCTGGATGCGGCGGCGGAGGTGTTCGCCGAGGTCGGCATGGACGCGGCGTCGGTCGAGGTCATCTGCGACCGCGCGGGGTTCACGCGGGGAGCGTTCTACTCGAACTTCGCCTCCAAGGACGAGCTCTTCTTCGCCCTCGTCGGGCTGGTCGCGCAGGAACGGGTGCGATCGGTCGCCGACCGGGTCGCGGCGCTCGAGGCCGACGGTGCGCTGGACATGACCGGCGGCAACGTCGTCGAGGTCGTGAGCCGCGTGCTCGAGATCGGACCCGAGGACCGGCTCGGCGTTCTGCTGTTCAACGAGATCCGCATCCACGCGCTTCGGGCGCCGGAGCTCGCGGCGGCGTACCTCGAGCAGGACACCGCCATTCTCGACAGCGTCGCGCGACTGGTCGATGACATCGTCGCCGGCAAGGACATCCGGTTCCGGCTCGAGCCGAGGGCGGTCGCCCGACTGCTCATGACGGTCTGGGAGTCGACGTCGGTCCGCGGGGTCATGGCGGGCCTTCCGCCCGCCGAGCTCGCCAGGCACACCGGCGAGGAGCTCGGACGCGTGGCCGCCGCGCTGATCGAGCGCTAACGTTCCTGCGCGACGGCGTGACAGCGACGGAGTCGCTCCAGCCACCACTCCCGCCGCTCGCGCGGGGCCGCGTGCCGGTCGAGGAGCTCGGGACTCGGCACCACGCGCCGCACCGCGATGCGACCGTCGCGCGCGACGAGGGGGTCGTCCGTGACATCCGCGGCGAGCAGCGAGGCCGTGCCCAGTCCGCAGTCGAACGACAGCTCGGGCAGGCTCGCCGCGAGCGCGACGCCCATCCCGAGTCCGACCGACGTGTCGAGGGCGCTGGAGACCACGGCCGGAACGCCGGCGGCGGCGACGATCGACAGGGCACGCGCCACCCCTCCCAGCGGCTGCACCTTGACCACGACGAGGTCGGCCGCGCCGGCGGTGACGACGGCGATCGGGTCGTCGGCCTTGCGCACGCTCTCGTCGGCGGCCACGGGGATGCCGAGGTAGCGGATGCGGCGGCGGAGCTCGACGAGGTCCTCGACCTGCGCGCAGGGCTGCTCGACGTATTCCAGGTCGAACTCCGCGAGCGCGTGCACGGCGTGCTCGGCCTCGTCGAGGTTCCAGCCGCCGTTCGCATCGACGCGGATGCGCCCTTCCGGCCCCATGACCTCGCGCACCGCCCGCACGCGCGCGACGTCGTCGCCGAGCACCTGTCCGCGCTCGGCGACCTTGACCTTCGCGGTGCGGCAGCCGTGGAAGCGGGCGAGCACGTCGCCGACCTGGTCGGCCGCGACGGCGGGGACGGTCGCGTTCACCGGCACGGTCTCGCGCACCGCGGCGGGTCGCGGATGCCACGCGAAGTCGATCGCCGCGGTGAGCCACGTCGACGCCTCGGCGTCGTCGTACTCCAGGAACGGCGAGAACTCCGCCCACCCCTCGGGTCCTTCCAGCAGCAGCGCCTCCCGCTCGTCGACCCCGCGGAAGCGGGTCGTCAGCGGGAGGGAGACCACCCGGGCGGTGTCGATGAGCCGGTCCAGAGCGGGGAGGGGTGAGGACATCTCCTCATCCTGCCCTCACCCGCCGCGCGCGGCCATAGGCTGAACCGCATGCTCGTCGACACCCCCGTCCGCCTCGGCATCCAGCTGCGGCCCCAGCACGTCACCTACCCCGACCTTCGCGACGCCGTCCTCCGCCTGGAGGAGATGGGCGTGGACATCCTGTTCAACTGGGACCACTTCTTCCCGCTCTTCGGTGAGCCGGACGGCCTCCACTTCGAGTCGTGGACGATGCTCGGCGCGTGGGCCGAGCAGACCGAACGCGTCGAGTTCGGGGCGCTGGTCAACTGCAACAGCTATCGCAACGCCGACCTGCAGGCCGACATGGCCCGGACCCTCGACCACATCAGCGCCAAGGGCGGCACGGGCCGCTTCATCTTCGGCACCGGCTCGGGGTGGTTCGAGCGGGACTACGACGAGTACGGGTACGAGTTCGGCACGGCCGGCAGTCGCCTGAACGATCTCGGCGTCGACTTGGAGCGCATCACGGCGCGCTGGGACAAGCTCAATCCGCAGCCCACCCGCCGCATCCCGATCATGATCGGCGGAAAGGGCGAGCAGAAGACGCTGCGCTTCGTCGCGCGCCACGCGAACATCTGGCACAGCTTCGTCACGCCCGACGAGCTGCCGCACAAGCTCTCGGTGATCGACCGGTGGGCTGAGGCGGAGGAGCGCGACACGGCCGACCTGGTGGTCTCGAACGAGCTCGCGCGGCGCGAGGAGGAGACCGCCGACGCCCTCTACGACGCCGGCACCCGGCTGTTCACCCTGGGGCTCGACGGGCCGGACTGGGACTACGACGTCGTGCGCGGATGGCTGCGCTGGCGCGACGCCAAGAACGCCTGACCCGCCGTCGTTACGCTGGGGGCATGGTCTCCGAGCTGTTCGACGCCGCGGAATGGATGCCGGCCCCCGGCGCCGAGGCGTTCACCGACATCACCGCGCATCTCTCACGCGACGGCCGGATCGCGCGCATCGCGTTCGACCGGCCCGAGGTGCGCAACGCGTTCCGTCCCCACACGGTCGACGAGCTGTACCGGGCGCTCGACGACGCCCGGCAGAACCCCCGGGTGGGCGTCGTGCTGCTCACCGGGAACGGTCCGAGCCCGAAGGACGGCGGCTGGGCGTTCTGCTCCGGCGGAGACCAGCGCATCCGCGGCCGCGACGGATACACCTATGCGTCCGACGATGCCACCGCTCCCGACCCCGCTCGCGCCGGGCGCCTGCACATCCTCGAGGTGCAGCGTCTCATCCGCTTCATGCCGAAGGTCGTCATCGCGGTGATCCCGGGATGGGCGGCCGGCGGCGGGCACTCGCTCCACGTCGTGTGCGACATGTCGGTCGCCAGCGCCGAGCACGGTCGGTTCAAGCAGACCGACGCCGATGTCGGCTCGTTCGACGCCGGCTACGGCTCCGCCTACTTCGCCCGTCAGATCGGCCAGAAGTTCGCCCGAGAGGTGTTCTTCCTCGCCGAGGAGTACTCGGCCCGGCGCGCGTACGAGATGGGAGCGGTCAACCGTGTCGTGCCGCACGCCGACCTCGAGCGCGAAGCGATCGCGATGGCGCGCACGATCCTCACGAAGTCGCCCACGGCGATCCGCATGCTGAAGTTCGCCTTCAATGCCGTCGATGACGGGATGGTCGGTCAGCAGGTGTTCGCCGGCGAGGCGACGCGCCTGGCGTACGGCACCGACGAGGCGGTCGAAGGCCGTGACGCGTTCCTGCAGAAGCGCGACCCCAACTGGGCGCCCTACCCGTGGCACTACTGAGCGCACGATGAAGCTCGAGGCGCTCACCGCCGACGACCCGCGCGACGTGCTGCGGGCGCTGCGCGGCGCCCTGCACGGCGCCGGGCCGGCGCTCGCCCTGGGGATGGTGGGCGAGGCGCCGCCCGAGGTGCCCGCGGGAACCGCCGTCGTCGTGACGACGTCGGGGTCCACCGGCATCCCCAAGAGCGTCGTGCTCAGTCGCGACGCCCTGATCTCCAGCGCGATGGCCACGGCCGACCGCATCGGATCGGGCGGCTGGCTGCTCGCCCTGCCGGCCGGCTACGTCGCCGGTCTCCAGGTGCTCGCGCGCGCCCTCGTCGCCGACCGCGAACCGGCGCTCCTCGCCGGCCGCTTCACCCCCGAGGCGTTCGCCGCCGCCGCGCTGACGATGGCATCCAGCCGCGGCGGCGCCCGCATCCCGACGTACACCTCGCTCGTGCCGGCGCAGCTGATGCGGCTGCTCGACGCGGCCGAGGCGGACAGCGCGGTGCTGGCGGCACTGCGCTCGTTCGAGACCATCCTGATCGGCGGACAGGCTCTCCCGGCGGCGACCCTCGAGCGGGCCGAGACGGCGGGCGTGCGCATCGTGCGCACCTACGGCTCCACCGAGACCAGCGGCGGATGCGTGTACGACGGGCGCGCCCTCACCGGCGTCACGGTGCGCATCGCCGCCGGGGAGGTCCAGATCGCCGGCCCGACGCTCGCCGAGGGATACCTCGACGACCCGGAGCGCACCGCCACGACGTTCATCGTCGACGGCGACGGCACCCGGTGGTACCGCACGGGCGACGCGGGGATCCTCGAGGACGGCGTGCTGCGGGTGCGAGGACGGATCGACAACGTCATCGTCTCGGGCGGCATCAACATCTCGCTCGATCGCGTCGAGCAGGCCGTCCGTGCGGTACCCGGCCTCGGGGGCGCCGTCGTGGTGGGGGTGGACGACACGCGCTGGGGCGAGGTTCCCGTCGTGGTCGCCACGCGGGGGGAGGCGCTGCGCCGCAGCGAGTCGGTGCAGTTCGAGGAGGCGCGGCAGGCCGTCGCTCGCGAGATCGGCCCGCACGCGCGCCCGGCACGACTGGTGCTCGTCGACGAGCTGCCGAGCCTTCCGTCGGGCAAGCCCGACCGCGAGGCCATCCGTTCGGCGGTCGCGGGCCTGCACTGACCGGTGGTCTCAGCCGCCGCATGGCGTCGGCGCCCTAGGATGGCTCCTCGTGGCAGGCACACCCAGCAAGAAGCGCAAGAAGACGTCGACGCGCCCGTCTCGCTCGCGCGGCAACCCGGCGAAGGCGCGCGTCTCCGGGTCACCGGCGGCGGTCGCGCCGCCGACGGCCCGCGACTGGATCGGCGCCGCCCGCCTGCGCACTCTTCCGCTGGCGGTCACCCCCGTGCTCATCGGGACCGGGGCGGCCCTGGTGGTCACCGACGAATTCCACGGCATGATCGCGCTGGCGTGTCTCGCGGTCGCGGTCTTCCTCCAGATCGGCGTCAACTTCGCCAACGACTACAGCGACGGCATCCGCGGCACCGACGACCACCGTGTCGGACCCGCCCGCCTGACCGCGTCGCGCAAAGTGCCCGCGCGCCGTGTGCTCACGGTGGCGCTGGGCTTCTTCGCGCTCGCCGCGATCGCGGGCCTGGCGATCGTCATCCGCACCGGGCAATGGTGGATGCTCGCGATCGGCGCGCTCGCGATCGCCGCCGCCTGGTTCTACACCGGCGGAAAGCGGCCGTACGGCTACGACGGGCTCGGTGAACTGTTCGTGTTCGTCTTCTTCGGGCTGGTCGCCACCCTCGGCACCACGTGGGTGCAGGCGTTCTCGCTGCCGCAGGAGGCGTGGTTCGGCGCCGTGGCCGCGGGGTTGCTGGCCTGCGCGGTGCTGCTGGCGAACAACCTGCGCGACATCGACCAGGATCGGGTGGCGGGCAAGCGCACCCTCACCGTGCTCATCGGCAGGCGGTGGACGCAGGTGCTGTTCACCCTGTTCGTGCTCGTGCCGTTCGCGATCGCCGCGTTCCTGGCGCTGTTCTACCCGATCGCCTGGCTCGCGCTCATGGCGCTGCTGGCAGGCATCCCCGCGATCATCATCGTGTGGAGCTACCGCGAGGCCCGCGAGCTGGTGGTCGCCCTCGCGCTCACCTCGCTCACATCGGTGGGCTACGGAGCGCTGCTGTTCTGGGCGTTCGTCGGCTGATCCGCCCTCAGCGGCCGTCCTCATCCGACCGGCGCGCATCGGCCGCCGCGCCGTCGGAAGGCATGCCGTCACCGGAACGT
The DNA here is from genome assembly GCF_002358725.1 of Microbacterium sp. UBA3394. Classification (NCBI taxonomy): domain Bacteria; kingdom Bacillati; phylum Actinomycetota; class Actinomycetes; order Micrococcales; family Microbacteriaceae; genus Microbacterium; species Microbacterium sp. UBA3394. Next base: position 4,972 of record NZ_DEPK01000085.1, on the reverse strand, counting down.
ACGGCGCCCTCACCGTAGACCGCGTCGGCTGCGGCGTCTTCGGCGGCGGAGTCGTCGGCGCGCTCGCGCTCGCGCCGGCGGTCGGCGAGCCCCGTGGTGACGTCGTTCAACGGGCGTCGCAGGAAGAGGATCGAGAGGCTGAGACCGATGAGCGCGGCGAAGATCGCGGCCAGCCAGAACAGATCCTGGAAAACCGGGAAGAGCATCAGGATGCCCAACGGCACCAGGAACGCCAGCAGGCGCAGCACCGTGTACACGAGGGCAGGACGGGCTTTCACGAGACCCATCGTAGGTGCGTCGCCTGAGCGGTTCCGGGGCGGGTGGGGAGGTATGCCGCCCCTCACATGTCACTGTCAGGTCACGGCCAACCCGCCCCCGCGCGAGCGCGCCTAGGATGGAAGGCGTGACAAGGGTGCTGCTGATCGTGGCCCTGATCGCCGTGGCGTTCTGGGTCTTCACGATCGTCGACTGCGCCGTGCAGCCGAAGACACGGCACCGCGGTGTCAGCAAGCCGCTCTGGCTGGTCATCGTGATCGTCATCCCGGTGCTCGGCGGACTGATGTGGCTCATCGTCGGTCGTCGCCCGCGCCCGGCCCCGGCTGCCCCCCTGGCGCCCGACGACGATCCGCAGTTCACCGGCACGTTCGGGTCGATCCGCGATCAGGACGAGCGCATCCGCCGCCTCGAAGAGGAACTGGCGATGCTCGATGCGGAATCCGATTGGGATCCGCCGGTTCCCGACAAGCCCGTCGCCGACGCCGGCGGGTCGACGGGGGAGGCGACCGCCGAGGAGCCCTCCGCCGCGGATGCGACCGCCGCAGGGGAGCAGCGTTCTTCCGGTGAGCAGGCCACCGGATCCCGGCCCGACGACGACGAGCGCGGTCAGCGCGGCGCCGTCGGCTGACGTGTCCGGCGAGCCCGGCGACGACGTCGCCCCGACCGTCACCGGCGCCCCCGCGACCGATGCGGCAGCCGCCCTGCTGAGCGCTCTCGTCGCCCGCGGCGTGCGCCACGTGGTGCTCAGCCCGGGTTCGCGCTCGCAGGCGCTCGCGCTCGTGGCCGCCGAACTCGAACGCCGCGGTCACGTGCAGCTGCACGTGCGCGTGGACGAGAGGGTCGCCGGCTTCACTGCGCTCGGCATCGCCCGTGAGACGGGGGTTCCCGCCGCCGTCGTGTGCACGTCGGGCACGGCCGTCGCGAATCTGCTGCCGGCGGTGCTCGAAGCGCACCACGCGGGTGTGCCGCTGCTGCTGCTGACGGCCGACCGACCCCCCGAGCTGCGGGGCGTGGGCGCCAACCAGACCACGCGCCAACCCGGCCTGTTCTCCTCAGCCACCCGCTACGCGGCAGACCTCGCCGTGCCCGAGGAGAGCGACCCCGACGGCACCTCCGATGCGACCGTCACCCTGCGGGTCGTTGCGGCTGAGGCGGTGGATGCCGCGCGCGGCGCGGGCCAGTGGTCGGCGGGACCGGTGCACCTGAACCTTCCGTATCGCGAGCCCCTCAGCGGTCCCCTTCCGGCGTGGCTCGACGCCGCGATCGCCGCGAGCGCGCAGGCCGCCGGCAGCGGCTCGGTCGATGACGCGGCGATGTCCGGCGCGCTCTACCAGGGCGGCGGCGGCATCGGCTCGCTCGATGTCGCCGACGGGGCCGGTGAGATGCCCGTCGCGCTCGACCGCGGCCCCCGAACGGTGGTCGTCGCCGGTGCCGATGCGGGGCCTGCTGCCGAAGCCCTCGCGCACGAGGGGCGGTGGCCGCTGATCGCCGAGATCGTCAGCGGCTCGCGCTTCGGCCGTCACGTCGTGCACGGCTATCGACAGCTCCTGCGCCATCCCGACCTGGGCGGCAGGATCGAGCGCGTCGTCGTCTTCGGGCATCCGACCCTCTCCCGCGAGGTGACGGCGCTCCTGTCCGATCCCGCCGTCGAGGTGATCGCGCTGCGCGGGCCCGGCGAACCGCTCGGGCTGAACGGCGCGACGCGCTCGGTCGACGCCGTGGCCGTCGCTGTCGACGGCGACAGCCCCGAGGTCGTCGATGCCGAGCGCGCGTGGCTCGGGGCATGGATGCGCGCGTCGCGCGCGGCCGCGGTGGACCTGTCCCCGCCGGCGCCCGACGTCGACGCCCTCTCCTCCGCGGTGCCGCAGGAACGGCTCGGGGCCATCTCGGCCGAACTCGACGCGGTGCGCGCGCCCGTGGACCGCAACCTCCTCGTCGACGCGGTGTGGCGAGCCACATGGCCGCACGACCGGCTCGTGTTCGGATCGTCGCGCCTGGTCCGTGTGGCCGACGCGGTGCTGCCCGGCAAGAAGGTGACGGTGCACGCCAATCGGGGGCTCGCCGGCATCGACGGCACCGTGGCGACGGCCACGGGCGTCGCCATCGCGAGCCAGAGCGCCGGCGCGCACGGGGTCACGCGCGTGCTCCTGGGCGATCTGGCGCTGCTGCACGATGCCGGAGGGCTTCTCATCGCGATCGGCGAGGCCGAGCCGCGCATCCAGATCATCGTCGGCAACGACGGCGGCGGCACCATCTTCGACGGCCTCGAGGTGGCCGCCACCGCCGATGCGGAAGCGGCCGACCGGGTGCTGTACACGCCGCACGGCGTCGACCTCGGCCGCCTGGCGAGCGCGTACGGCTGGACGCACACGCGGGTGACCACGCGCGCCGCCCTCGACCAGGCGCTGACCACGCCGGCGGCCGCACGCCAGGTGATCGAGGTGCCGCTGGCCCGATGAGGGTGACGCCGCACCCGGCATCCGCCAAGATGTGGGGATGACCGGGACGAGACCTCTCCACGACGGCGGCGCCGGCGACCTGCGAGACATCGGCGACCTGCTGCGGGTCGGACCGGGGTTCCGCCTCGCCGACGTCGACACCGCTTCGACGCCGGGCTACCGTGGCGGAAAGCGCGACGGCGCGGCGGATCTCGCCGCGGGCGTCGACGCCCTGGATGATCTGCAGGAGCGGCTGTTCGCGCGCAGTCGCGTGCAGAAGACCGACGCGGCGGTGCTGCTCGTGCTGCAGGCGATGGACTCCGCCGGCAAGGGCGGCATCGTTCGCCACGTCGTCGGCGCCGTCGATCCGCAGGGTGTCTCGCTCACGGCGTTCAAGAAGCCCACCGACGAAGAGCTCGCGCAAGACTTTCTCTGGCGCATCGAGAAGCGACTGCCCGAGCCGGGCTTCATCGGGGTGTTCGATCGCTCGCACTACGAGGATGTGCTCGTCGGGCGCGTGCGTCAGCTCGCACCCGCGGCGGAGATCGAACGGCGGTACGACGCCATCAACGCCTTCGAAGAGCGGGTCGTGACCACCGGAACCCGCATCGTGAAGGTCATGCTCCATATCTCCGCAGACGAGCAGAAGAAGCGGCTGACCGAGCGGCTCGACCGTGCGGACAAGCACTGGAAGTTCACGCCGGGAGACGTCGACGAACGGATGCTGTGGCCGCGCTACCAGCACGCCTACCAGGTGATGTTCGAGCGCACCTCCACCGCCCACGCGCCGTGGTACGTCGTGCCCGCCGATCGCAAGTGGTATGCGCGGCTGGCCGTTCAGCACCTGCTCCGGACCGCGCTCGAAGACATCGATCCGCAGTGGCCGGCGGCCACCTACGACATCGCCGAGCAGCGCGCCCGGCTGGCCGCGACCTGACGCGATCGCCTTACGCGAGGGCGTCGACGATCGGGCGGAACTTCACCCGGGTCTCGAGCATCTCGGCTTCCGGGTCGCTGCCCGCGACGATCCCCGCACCGGCGAACGCCGTGACCGGGATGGTGCCGGTGGATGCGCTGCCGCGCCGTGCGGGCAGGCCGCCCACCTGAGCGCACCGGAGCGCGATGGCCCACTCGCCGTCTCCGGAGCCGTCGACCCAGCCGACGGGTCCCGCGTACCGGCCGCGGTCGAAGGGCTCGATGCGCCGGATGACCGCGAGGGCGGCATCGGTCGGCGTGCCCGCGACGGCGGCGGTGGGATGCAGCGATGCCACGAGGTCGAGCGACGACGCGTCGTCGCCGAGCACGCCGGCGACGTCGGTGGCCAGGTGCCACAGGTTCGGCAGCTCCAGCGCGAAGGGCTCCTCGTCGGCGGCGAGGGTGCGGGTGTGCGGTGCCAGAGCCTCCACGACGCTGCGCACCGCGAAACGGTGCTCGTCTCGGTCCTTCCCGCTCTCGAGCAGGCGCGTGGCGGCGCCGGTGTCGTCGGCGTGGTCGGTGCCGCGCCCGGCCGTGCCGGCGAGAACGCGAGCGGTCACGGCTCCGCCCGCGACCGTGACGAGGGTTTCCGGGCTCGCGCCGATCAGGCCGTCGACGGCGAAGGTCCACGTGTCGGGATAGTCGACCGACAGCGCCCGCACCAGCCGGCGCAGATCCGCCCCCGCCGGCACGGTTCCCACCAGGTCGCGGGCGACCACGACCTTGCCGACCTCGCCCGCGGTGATCGCATCGAGCGCCGAGCGGACCGCGCCCTGATAGCCCGCCGGATCCAGCGACCCGGGGCCGAGCGTGCCGGACCACGACGGCCCGAGCGCGCGAGGCTGCGGCATGTCTGCGCCGGTGGGCGGATGCGGACCGTCGGCGCGGCGGATGCGCGTCACCCAGGAGCGTCCGCCGCGGCGTCCGACGACGGTGGTGGGGATGATCAGGCGGCTGGGCCACGCCGAGCGCGCATCGAAGGTGAGTGCGCCGAAGGCGATGAGGCCGGTGCCGGGAAGCCCCACGGGATCGTCGACGTCGGCCTCGGCGGCGATGAGGCGCCACGCGTCAGCCGCGGAGAGGGAGGAATCCGCCTCCGCGCCGACGTGCTCGTACCCGCTCTGTTCGCCGACGCCGACCACTCCCTCGCCGCGTCGCAGCCACGCGAGCGGTCGATCGGGATCGGCGTACGCGAGGAGGTCGCCGACGGGGTCGATCTCCCGGGTCTCGACGGACAGGCGGGGGAACGCGGGCACCCCTCCAGCCTAGTTTCGGTCGGCCCC
>NZ_DEPK01000121.1:0-8875 GCF_002358725.1 Microbacterium sp. UBA3394 | reverse complement strand
GGGACGACACCGGTGAGATACGGGATGAACGGCACCATGCCGGCGACGGTGAACAGCAGCGACGGGTCGCTGGTCACGAGCGAGGCCGACGGGACGATCGTGTGGCCGTTGTTCTCGAAGTAGTCGAGATAGCGCTGGGCGATGTCAGCGGTCTTCATGCGGTCCTTCGTGGTGAGACGCGGCTCGGCCGACGACCGGCAGCGTCGGTGGTTCAGTCTGCGTTCTTGTCGGTGACGCGATCCGCCGCCTCCGAAGCGGCGGACCTGGTCGACGCCACGGCCTCGGCCGCGACATCGGCCACGCTCTCGACGATGCCGGTGATGCGGGCTTCCTGTTCTCGGTAGGCGTCGCCCATCCGATCGGTGAACTCCCCGATGCGGGAGTCGACCTCGGCGAGCAGCTCATGCCCGCGCGGGTCTTTGTTCACCACGTGCGCGGCGACGAATCCCCCCGCGACGCCCAGCAGGAACCACACGACGTTCTTCATGTCACGGTCTCCTTCGGTGTCCAGACACGACTCGCTCCATCGTAGGCGGTCGGCGGGGAGTGCAGGGGACGACGAAGGGCGCCGGGTCTCCCCGACGCCCTTCGAACGAAACGCTCAGCGCGCGGCGTACCTGTACGCCGCAGCGCTCAGCGCGCTGCGTAGTACTCGACGACGAGCTGGACGTCACAGGTCACGGGCACCTCGGCGCGCTTGGGGCGACGCACGAGCCGGGCCTGGAGCTTGTCGAGCTCGACCTCGAGGTAGCCGGGAACGGGAGGCAGCACCTCGGCGTGACCGCCGAGAGCGGCGACCTGGAACGGCTCCATGCCCTCGCTCTTGGGCTTGACGTGGATGAGCTGGCCCGGCTTCACGCGGAACGACGGGCGGTCGACGGTCTGGCCCTCGACCATGATGTGACGGTGCACGACCATCTGACGGGCCTGCGCGGTGGTGCGGGCGAAGCCGGCGCGCACCACGAGGGCGTCCAGACGCATCTCGAGCAGCTCGACCAGGTTCTCACCGGTCAGGCCGTCCTTGCGGCGGGCCTCGTTGAACGCGATGCGCAGCTGCTTCTCGCGGATGCCGTACTGCTCGCGCAGACGCTGCTTCTCACGCAGACGAACGGCGTAGTCGCTGTCGGCCTTGCGCTTGTTGCGACCGTGGGGACCGGGACCGTAGGGACGCTTCTCGAGGTAGCGGGCGGCCTTGGGGGTGAGCGCGACGCCGAGCGCGCGCGACAGGCGGACCTTGCGGCGGTCCTGGGACTTCGTAGCCACGAAGACTTCCTTCCGATGACGTGGCCGCGTCTCTCGCGGCTCACGGACGTATCTCCCCCTCCTCGCCCGATCCGGACTGCACGCCGGGACACGCCGGATGGTTGTCGAAGAGGAGAGGGGATGCCCGAAAACGCCGTTTCGAGCCGACCAAGTCTATCAGAGCTCGGACGCCGCCTCAGCGGGGGTCGCCGTCGTCGAGGATGCGACGGATCTTCTCGACGCGGGCGCCGATCTCCCGCTCGTTCCCGCGCGCGGTGGGCTCGTAGTAGCGCCGCCCCCTCAGATGGTCGGGAAGATACTGCTGGCGCGCGACCCCCACGTCGAGGTCGTGCGGATAGACGTATCCCTTGCCGTGCCCGAGTCGCTTGGCCCCGGCGTAGTGCGCGTCCCGCAGGTGGATCGGCACGCCGCCGAACCCTCCGGCGCGCACGTCGGCGATCGCCCGGTCGATCGCCAGGTATGCCGCGTTCGATTTGGCGGCGGTGGCGAGATACGCCGTCGCCTCGGCCAGCGGGATCCGCCCCTCCGGCATGCCGATGAACTGCACCGCATCGGCGGCGGCGACCGCGATCGGGAGGGCTTGCGGGTCGGCGAGACCGATGTCTTCCGCGGCGGAGATGATCAACCGGCGCGCGATGAACCGCGCATCCTCTCCCGCCTCGATCATGCGCGCGAGGTAGTGCATCGCTGCATCGGCGTCGGAGCCGCGGATCGACTTGATGAACGCGCTGATGACGTCGTAGTGCTCATCGCCCTGGCGGTCGTATCGCAGCAGTGCGCGATCCACCGCTGCTGCGACGTGATCCGCGGTGACGGTCGGCACCGGCGGCTCGGTGGACTCCCGCGCGTCGTCACCGCTCCCGGCCTCATCGCTCTCAACCTCATCGCTGTCGGCTTCAGTCGGCTCGGGACGAGCCAGCACGGCCGCGGCCTCGAGCGCGGTCAGCGCGCGGCGAGCGTCGCCGGACGACAGGCGAATGAGCGCGGCGCGCGCTTCGGGGTCGACCGCCACCGTCGCCGCCAGACCACGGGGATCCTCGACCGCCCGGTCGACGAGGAGTCCGAGGTCGTCGTCGGTCAGCGGACGCAGCGTGAGGAGCAGCGATCGCGACAGCAGCGGCGAGATGACGGAGAACGACGGATTCTCCGTGGTCGCGGCGATGAGCACCACCCAGCCGTTCTCCACCCCGGGAAGCAGGGCGTCCTGCTGCGCCTTGGTGAAGCGGTGGATCTCGTCGAGGAAGAGGATGGTGGACTGCCCGTACAGGTCGCGCTGGGTCAGGGCGTCCTGCATCACCTCGCGCACGTCCTTGACGCCGGCGGTGATGGCGGAGAGCTCGACGAACCGGCGGTTCGACGACCGCGCGATGGCCTGCGCGAGGGTGGTCTTCCCGGTGCCGGGCGGACCCCACAGGATCACCGAGGTCGACCCGGCTGTCGCGGCATCGGGGTCTGCGAGAGCGACAAGCGGCGACCCCTTGCGCAGCAGATGCCCCTGCCCCGCCACCTCGGCCAGACTCGCCGGACGCATGCGGACCGCGAGCGGGGTCTGCCCCTGGAAAAGCGCCGACGAACTCACCTCCGAAAGGCTAGTCGCACCAGCGGACACGGTCGCGTCATTCGGCCCGCTCGGCAAGCCTCGGAATCGACGCGGATAGGATCGACGCGGCCGGTAGGCCGTGAGGAGGATCGGTGGCGAAGAACGACCGGAAGACCCGCGACATGCGCGAGCGGGCGAGGCTGTACGAGGCCCGCCGCCGCTTCCATGACGAGCGCATCCGGCGGCGCACGCGCGACAACGTGCTGGCGGGGGTCATCGGCGGTGTCGTGCTGGCCGGCGTCATCGCCCTGCAGACGGTGTACTTCACGGCCGGTCCCGGCGTGCCGATCCCGGAGCCCACGGAGACCACGGTCGTTGAGCCGACGGCCACTCCGACGCCAACGACGACCGAGCCGACCGAGGGTATCTCTCCGAGCCCGACGTCGAGCCCGTGACCGGCATCGGCGCCGAGCGCCGCTCGTACTAGGCTGTCACCGTCCATCCCCCGCAGACGGCCGCGTGCCGTGATGAGGTGCTATCCGTGACTGCCGCAGCAGACTCCCCCGTCGATCCCCAGGCCTCCGAGACGCCGTCGACCGAGCACGAGGGCGACTCCACCGCACCGGCCACCGACGATGCGGTCTCCTCCCCCGAGGGTGCGGCCTCTGCCGCTGATCCCGCTGCGGAGAGCGGGTCGTGGGGTCGCGTCGACGACGACGGCACGGTATCGGTGCGCGAGGGCGACGCGTGGCGCGTCGTGGGCCAGTTCCCCGACGGGTCGCCGGCCGAGGCGCTGGCGTATTTCGAGCGCAAGTACGCGGACCTGGCCGGAGAAGTGACCCTGCTCGAGGTGCGGCATCGTCGCGGCGGAGCATCCGCCACGGATCTGCGGGCCGCCGCAGCGGGCGTGATGATCAAGGTCGACGGCGCCGCCGCCGTCGGCGACCTCGCCGGACTCACCTCTCGGCTTCAGGCGCTGGTGACCGAGTTGAGCGCGGCCAGCGCGACGGAGGCCGCCGCCGCCAAGCAGGCCGTCGACGATGCCGTCGCCGAACGCGCCGCCATCGTCGAAGAGGCCGAGGCGCTTGCCGCCCGCGATCCCCAGACCGTCCAGTGGAAGCAGGCCTCGGCCGAGATGTCGGCGCTGTTCGAGCGCTGGCAGAAGCATCAGCAGGACGGGCCGCGACTGCCCAAGTCCACCGGACAGCAACTCTGGAAGCGATTCCGCGACGCACGTTCGACGGTCGACAAGCACCGACGCGAGTTCTATGCGCAGCTCGACGAGGCGCACAAGGGCGTCCGACAGCGCAAGAACCGGCTCGTCGAGCGCGCCGAGGCTCTCGCCCCGCAGGGGGAAGACGGCATCGCCGCGTACCGAGCGCTCCTGGACGAGTGGAAGGCGGCGGGACGCGCCGGCAAGAAAGCCGATGACGCCCTGTGGGCGCGCTTCAAGGCGGCCGGCGACGCGCTCTTCCACGCCCGATCGGAGCGTGCCGCCGCCGACGCCGAGGCGTCGAAGGAGAAGATCGAGGCCAAGAAGGAGCTGCTCGCGCAGGCCGCTCCGATCGTCGACGAGAAAGACCTCGCGCGGGCCCGGGCATCGCTGACGGCGATTCAGCGCCAGTGGGACGACATCGGGCGCATCCACCCGCGGGAGACCGAGCGGGCGCTCGATGACGACCTGCGCAAGATCGAGCAGAGCGTCCGCACTCGGGAAGACGCCGACTGGAAGCGCAACAACCCCGAGACCAAGGCGCGGGCGAATGACATGACGCGCCAGCTGAACGACGCGATCGCCAAGCTGGAAGCGGATCTCGCCGACGCCGAGGCGGGCGGTGACGCGCGCAGGATCTCGGAGGCACGAGAGGCGCTGGAAGCTCGCCGCGCTTGGTTGCGCGCACTCGGCGGCTGATTCCACAGATTTCGCAGGAGGTCGTCACGAGCGGTCGCGTCGCGCACACAATGGCGACGTGACCAACGCCTTCCTCTACTTCGCCGGGCACCGGCTCTCGATCGCGGAGCTGACGGCGGCGCGTCTGGACGGCGACGTCGTCGACGTCGGTGACGCGTGGATGCCGTCGGACGCCGTGGAGACGACGGAGATCAGAGCGGCATCGCTCCGCCTCCTCGCCCCGGACGCGCTCACCGTCAGTCTCGTCTCCGCGGCGTGGGTTCACGGCGCCGTGAACGACCCGCCCGCAAGACTGACGCTGTGCCGTACCGAGAACGCACGCCTGCACCACGTCTTCGATCGACGCATCGTCGTGCACGATCGAGGCGTGGATCGCGTGGACCGGCGGCGCTACGGCGGCGTGTGGGTCACGACGCCCGCGAGAACGCTCGCAGACCTCGCGCGCGCCGACGACGAGCATGTGCGCGGGGTCACCGCCACCCTCGCCCGGCTGCATCCCTATGCCATCCCCGAGGCGCTGCAGTGGTTCGCGGCACGAGGACGGATGCCTCACCGGCGACGGGCGACAGCCCAGCTCGAACGCCTGGCCGAGGCGCTGCTCACGACGAGGTGACGCGGTAGACGTCGTAGACGGCGTCGACGCGGCGCACCGCGTTCAGCACGCGATCCAGGTGGACGATGTCGCCCATCTCGAAGACGAACTTGCTGATCGCCAGCCGATCATTCGACGTCGAGACCGAAGCCGACAGGATGTTGACGTGATGCTCGCTGAGCATGCGGGTGATGTCGCTGAGCAGGCCGGAGCGGTCGAGGGCCTCGACCTGGATCTGCACCAGGAAGACGCTCTTGCCGGTCGATCCCCACTCCACGTCGATGAGGCGCTCCGAGTCCTTCATGAGCGCCTTGACGTTGGTGCAGTCGGCGCGGTGCACCGAGACGCCGCTTCCGCGGGTGATGAACCCGACGATGTCGTCTCCCGGCACCGGTGTGCAGCACTTCGCGAGCTTGACCAGGATGTCGGGAGCCCCGCGCACGAGCACCCCGGAGTCGCCGGCACGGGGCTGCCTCGACCGTCCCACGATCGGGATGTCGATGGGCCCGGTCGCCGTCTCCTCAGCGGCGACGAGGGCCGTCACCTTCTCGATGACCGATTGGGTCGACACGTGCCCCTCGCCGACAGCGGCGTAGAGCGCGGAGACGTCTTCGTAGCGCAGCTGCTGAGCCACCTCCGAGAAGGAGTCCTGGCGCATGAGCCTCTGCAGCGGCAGGTTCTGGCGGCGCATCGCCCGCGCAATCGACTCCTTCCCCTGCTCGATCGCCTCTTCGCGGCGCTCCTTCGTGAACCATCCGCGGATCTTGTTGCGAGCACGGGTGCTCTTGACGAAGCCGAGCCAGTCCTGACTGGGGCCCGCGTCGGGGTTCTTGGAGGTGAACACCTCCACGACGTCGCCGCTGGTCAATTCCGTCTCCAGGGGAACCAGGCGCCCGTTGACCTTCGCCCCCATCGTGCGGTGGCCGATCTCCGTGTGCACCGCGTACGCGAAATCGACCGTCGTCGCACCGGCGGGGAGTCCGATCACGCGCCCCTTCGGCGTGAAGACGTAGACCTCCTTCGCGCCGATCTCGAACCGGAGCGAGTCGAGGAACTCACCGGGATCGGCGGTCTCCGCCTGCCAGTCGGAGATGTGCGCGAGCCAGGCCATGTCGGCGTCGACCGACTTGCCGGTCGCCTTGCCGCCGGCCATCTGCTCTTTGTACTTCCAGTGCGCGGCGACACCGTACTCCGCCTGCTGGTGCATCTCGTGCGTGCGGATCTGGATCTCGACGGTTCGTCCGCCGGGACCGATGACGGTGGTGTGCAGCGACTGGTACAGATTGAACTTCGGCGTCGCGATGTAATCCTTGAATCGGCCCGGGAGGGGTGTCCACCGCGCGTGGATCGCCCCGAGAACGGCGTAGCAGTCGCGCACGCTGCCGACGAGCACGCGGATGCCGATCAGATCGTAGATGTCGTCGAACTCCCGCCCGCGGACGACCATCTTCTGGTACACGGAGTAGAGATGCTTCGGGCGACCCATGACCCGCCCGCGGATGCGGAGGTCGCGCAGATCGGAGTCGACCGCATCGATGACGTTCTGGACGTACTCCTCTCGCTGCGGCGTGCGCTGCTTGACGAGGCTGTCGATCTCGGCGTAGAGCTTCGGGTGGAGGACGGCGAAGGAGAGATCCTCCAGCTCCGACTTGATGGTCTGGATACCCAGGCGATGCGCCAGCGGAGCGTAGATCTCGAGCGTCTCGGTGGCCTTCTTGGCCGCTTTGTGCGAGGGCACGAATCCCCACGTGCGAGCGTTGTGCAGGCGATCGGCGAGCTTGATCACCAGCACCCGGATGTCCTTGGACATCGCCACGATCATCTTGCGGACCGTCTCGGCCTGAGCGCTCTCGCCGTACTTGACCTTGTCGAGCTTGGTGACTCCGTCGACGAGCATGGAGACTTCGTCGCCGAACTCCGCGTTGAGCGCCTCGAGGCCGTACGCGGTGTCCTCGACGGTGTCGTGCAGAAGCGCCGCCGCGATCGCCTTCGGACCCAGCCCGAGTTCGGCGAGGATCTGCGCGACCGCGAGCGGATGGGTGATGTAGGCCTCGCCGCTCTGGCGCTTCTGGCCTTCGTGAGCGGCTTCGGCGACGCCGTAGGCCCGCTCGATGACGGTCAGGTCGCTCTTCGGATGATGCGTGCGGACCGTTCGGATGAGCGTCTCGACGTCGTCGCGACGCGCCGCCCGGGAGAAGATCCTGGGCACGAGGCGTCGGAGGGTCGACTGCGCAGGAGGAGCGGCCTCGGTCATCGAGCCTCCTCCCCCGCGCCGGATCCCCTCATCCTACGCCCGCGGCCACGACTCACGCGTCGGCCGGAACGCCCGCGCGCTCGCGTGATTCCCGCACCTTCTCGTCTCGCGCCTTCATGTCCGGTTCGTTCTCGCGGAACAGCGAGTACAGCGGCGCGGCGACGAAGAGGGTCGAATACGCCGCGACGATGATGCCGACGAAGATCGACAGCGAAATGTCGCTCAAGGTCTCGGCGCCGAGCCACGGACCGATGAAGAGGATTGCGCCGACGGGGAGGATGGCCACGACCGTGGTGTTGATCGACCGCACGAGCGTCTGGTTCACCGCGAGGTTGACCGACTCGCCGAAGGTCCGTCCGGAGATCTCCCCGTCCTCGCGGGTGTTCTCACGGATCTTGTCGAAGACGACCGTCGTGTCGTAGAGCGAGTACGCGAGGATCGTGAGGAATCCGATCACCGCCGCCGGCGAGATCTCGAAACCGGCGAGGGAGTAGATGCCGATCGTGATGACGAGCACGTCGACCAGGCCGAGGATCGCGGCCGCCGACATCTTCCAGGTGCGGAAGTACAGCGCGAGGATGAGGAAGGTCAGGGCGAGGAAGATCGCGAGCCCCCACAGCGACTGACGCGTGACGTCCTGACCCCAGCTCGGCCCGATGAACGAGGTCGTCACCTCCGACTCCGGAACGTCGTAGGCCGTTGCGAGTGCGGTGGCCACCTCGCGTGTCTCGGTGTCCGTCATCTGGTCGGTCTGCACGCGCACGGCGCTGTCGCCCACGGTCGTGACCTTCACCGTCGCATCCGCAACCACCGTCTGCACGGCGTCTCCTGCCAACGTCTGGTCGGGCGCGGACAGGCTCGACACCGTGAACTGCGATCCGCCCGTGAACTCGATCGAGAACTGGATGGGGCGGAACAGCGGTACGAGCGCGGAACCGATGACGAGAAGGGCTGCGATGATGAACCACAGCCGGCGACGCCCGACGAACGGGAAGGAGGTCTTGCCGGTGTAGAGGTCGTTTCCGAGCTGACTCATGGAGCGCATCAGTCGTCTCCCTCCTTCGACGTCTTCGCAGCCGGGGCGTCTGCGGCCGCCAGTTCAGCGCGCTTGCGTTCGGCGATCGTCTGTCGCCGTTCGGCCTCGTGGCGGGAGCGCCCGGCGCGCTTGGCCGAGCCGCCTCGACCGCCGGCCGCCACGGGCTCCCGGAACTGCGCACGACCGCGGTAGACCGCGCCGAGCGCTGCGGGGTCCATGCCGGAGAGCGGATGCCCCGAGCCGAAGAACCTCGTGCGGGCGAGCAGCTGCATCACCGG
>NZ_DEPK01000078.1:0-3617 GCF_002358725.1 Microbacterium sp. UBA3394 | reverse complement strand
CGGAACGAAACCCAGGGCGATTCATCCGGACGCCGACGGCGGCTCAACAGCAGTTCACCTCGTCCGGTGCGACCAAACGGGGATCGAGTCGCGGGGTTGGTTTCGGCTCCTTTGCGGAGCCGTCGCGCCCGGTGCGGCGACCTCCCGTGCGCCAACGCAGGCTGTGCGGGCGGATTCGGCGCCGCAGCGGCATCCCAACACCGTCCCAGCCTGAGTTAGGTCCGGCGGAAGGGTGGAAGGACGGAGGTGGCGACGCCTCGGGGCGATGGGTCAGCGGGGCGGAACCAGCTGCTGGAACTCGTTGAAGAGCGTCATCACGTGCTCGTCGAGGTCGACCTGGGCCAGCAGAATGCCGATCGTGCCGTCGGGGTCGACGAAGAAGTCGGTGCCGAGGCCGCCCGACCAGCCGAACCGACCGGCGTGGTCGCCGCCGGTCTGCACGCCCACGCCGAAGCCCCACCCCATCTGGTCCCAGAATCCGGGGAAGAAGCTGTCCGGTCGCTTGAGAGCGTCCGGGATCTGATCGGATGTCATCAGCGTCAGCAGCTCCGGCGACACCAGCGGCCCGTCACCGACCTCGGCTCCGTGGCTGAGTGCGCGGAGAAAGCGGGCGTAGTCCGCGACGGTGGACACGAGCTCTTCGTGGCTGACGTCGTGGGCGGGAGGTCCGGCGTAGAACCCGCCACCGGCGGGTTCGCTCTCGACCAGCACGTCGCCGTCGCGTCGGTAGGTCGCCGGCAGTCGGTGCGCGGATGCTGACGGGGTCCAGAATCCGGTGTCGACCATGCCGAGCGGGACGAGGAGGTCGTCACGCAGATGGTCGGGCGTGGAGCGGCCGACCACGCGGGAGATGAGGACGCCGAGAATGCCGAAGGAGTGGTGGTAGCGCCATCCCTCACCCGGGGCGAAGGCGAGCGGAAGGCTCGCCGCCCTTGCCAGCCACTCGTCGGCCCCGAGGCCGCTCGGCTGCGGACCTGCCTCGAGTCCTGTCTCGACCATGGCCTGGGCGAGAGGGGAATCGGTCGTCATCATGCCGTATCCGCTGGTGTTGGTGAGCAAGTGGCGCACGGTGATCGGCCGGGGCGATGGCCGCGTGTCGTCGAGCGGCGCGTCCGGATGCGACAGCACGACCGGGTCGGCGAGCTCCGGCAGCCATCGCGCCACGGGGTCGTCGAGCTTGATGAGCCCACGATCGACCAGCCGCAGCGCCGCGACGGTGGTGACGGGTTTGGTCATGGACTGGATGCGGAAGATCGCGTCGACGTCGAGGTCCGGTCCGCCGAGCGCGGACGCACCCACGGCGAGCGGTGCGGGGTCGGCACCCGGTGCGACAACGACGGCGACGGCTCCGGGAACGGTGCCGGTCGAGACGTGACGCGCCAGCAGCTGCTCGAGCGGGGAGGTCATGAGATCACCGTGCCACGCTGTCGCCGTCTGTGCACCAACTCGGCCTCCTGTGCGCCAACTCAGGCTGAGAGGGCGAAATTGGCGCCGCTGCGGGTGTCGAGGCCCGTCTCAGCCTGAATTGCTGCGCGAAGGCGTGCGCGAAACGGGGTGAAGGCGGTGTGAGGCCGACCGGCGGCGTGGTGAGACCGGCCGACGCCGGGGCGAGGGCGACCGGCGCCGTAGCGGAAGCCGCGTGACACCAACTCAGGCTGAGAGGGCGGATCGGGCGCCGCAGCGGCCGTTCGGGGCGGTTCCAGCCTGAGTTAGGGCAAGAAGGGCGGGGGTGAAGGCAGCGGCGAAGATCGGGCAACGGCGAAGACCTGGCGACGGCGACAGACGGGCGGGCCGGCGGACGCGAAGGTGGGACCCTGAAAGGCGGGCGTGCGCGAAGGAGGGCCGCACCGACCCGCGCCGACCCCCGCCGACCCGCGGCGACCCCCGCCGACCCGCGCCGACCCCCGCCGACCCGCGGCGACCCGCGGCGACCCGCGCCGACCCGCGTCGACCCGCGCCGGGCCCGTGCGGAATGCGTGACGCTGCCGACGGTGTTGCCCACGGTGTGAGCTGAGGCGTCCGCGCAGACGGCGGACGGGGAAAAGGACGGTACTCATGGCACGCATCACGGTTCTCGGCGGCAGCGGATACGCTGGAGCGGCGGTGGCCGCTGAGGCGGCGCGCCGCGGACACGAGGTCACGTCGGTCAGCCGCTCGACTCCCGACGCGTCGGCCGAGGGGATCGACCACGTGGCCGGAGACGCGCGCGACGCGCAGACACTGTCGAGCGTCGTGCAGGGCCGCGACGCCGTCGTGGTGGCCCTGTCGCCCCGCGGTGACATGGCGGGCGAGGTCGAGGATGTGCTGGAGCGCCTGCTGGACGAGGTCGCCGGCTCCGCGACGCGCGTGGGCTATGTCGGCGGGGCATCGTCTCTGCAGCTCGAAGAGGGCGGGCCCACACTTTGGGACGTCTCCCACGAGAACCTCCCTGCCGAGGTCAAGCCCGAGATCGAGACGGGTCTGCGCACCCTCGACATCCTGAAGCAGTCCCCGGAGTCGGTCGACTGGTTCTACGTCAGCCCGCCGTCGGACTTCGGCGCCTGGCTCAGCACGCCCTCGCGCGGGTCGTACGTGCTCGGCGGCGACGTTCTCCTCAAGGACGCCGACGGAGCCTCGACCATCTCCGCCGCCGACCTGGCGCTGGCGATCGTCGACGAGATCGAGCACCCCGCCCACCGGCGTGCCCGCTTCACCGCCATCTGGGGTCCGGCCTGACCGGCACCCCCGCCGCAGGGGCTACCCGGTGCCGACGGTCGCGATGGATGCGCGCTCGGTCCACGTGCGCGCGGTGACCCGGTCGAGATCGACCTGGCGGCGCATGGCCAGAGCCTTCTCGTAGAGCGACGGGTCGCCGTAGCTGGTGAGCACCTTCACGATCACCGGCAGCAGCTCGATCATGAAGAACAGGCCTGCGATGAGCAGGTGCGCCCATCGGATCGCCGGTTCCTGCTCAGCCAGGCGCTCCATGGCGCTCATCTGGCTGAGCAGCCCCGTCGCACCCGCGTTGCCCGACGCGACGGACTCCGCCTGCTCGTTGTATGCCGCCAGCGCCATGTCGTATTGCTCCCGGGCCACGGGCAGCTCGTCTTCGGCCTGCTGCTTGTTGATCTCGGATGCGCTGGCCGCGGCATCCGCGCTGGCGCCGTTCGCGGCGGTGAGGGCGTTCTGCGCCTCCAGCAGCTGGGCGGCCGTCTCGTCGTATGCCGCCTGCGCCGCGCTCAGCTGCGCCTCGGCGGCCTCCGAGCTCGACCCTTCGCCCGTGACGCCGGAGCATCCTTCGACCTCGCCGGCACCGGCGCCCGTCAGCTCGCACTGGTAGAGCAGGCGCGCCTCGTCGATGACCGCCTGCTTCTCGGCGAGCTGGGCGGTGAGCTGGTCGACCGTCGTCTGCGCGGCGGCCGCCTCGGCAGAGGTCGACGATGTGCCCGCGATAATGCCCGTCGCCGCCTGGTTCTCCAGTTCGGCGAGGCGCTCGCCGGCAGCGTCGAGCGCCTGCGCTTCGGGCCCGTCGGTGACCGCCGTCTGGTCCTCGAGGGCCTGCACCACGTTGGTCGCGTTCATCTCGCGCGTGATGTCGTTCTGGAAGATCTGCAGCACGAGCGGTTCCGCCACGACGA
>NZ_DEPK01000246.1:3895-5795 GCF_002358725.1 Microbacterium sp. UBA3394 | reverse complement strand
TCGCCGTCGCGGAGGCGGTAGTACTGGGTGCCGCAGGTGGGCAGCAGGTGCAGGTGCTCGAGCGTCTGCGGGTCGGCCTCCGGCAGGCGTTCGACGACCTGACGGCGGAACTGCGTGAGCTGTCCGCCGGAGATCACGGCGACTTCGACGCGTTCGGCGAGCGCGATCAGCAGGTCGCCGATGCGCGGGTCGATGGCGCTCTTCGAGGGGGCGAGGGTGTCGTCGAGGTCGAAGGCGACCAGTCGGATGCTGTCGGGCACGATTCTCCACATCGTCGATGTTCACCGCACTCGAGGCATGCCGCGCACGCCCCTACAGGAAAGGCCCCACCCGAAGGTGGAGCCTCTCTGCGGTCGGGGTGACAGGATTTGAACCTGCGGCCTCTTCGTCCCGAACGAAGCGCGCTACCAAGCTGCGCCACACCCCGGTGGCAACCCGACGAGTCTACCCTGCTTCGTGCCGTGCTCCCAATCGGGACGGCACTCGTGGCGCGGGATCAGGAGCGTCGCGCGCGCAGCCCGAGGGCGGCGAGACCGAGGGAGACGAGTCCGATCCCCGCCGCGGCCCACACCTGGACCGGCGCGCCTGCGACGGCCGCATCCGCCCCGGTCGCGGCGAGGTCGTCGACGATGGTCGCCTCGCCCTCTTCGCCGCATTCGCCGCGGTGCAGCACGATCGGCTCCCCATCCGACGACGTCGGCCGGTACTGCAGCTGTGCGACCCACTGCACCGTGCCGGATGTCTCCGACACGACCGGTGGCGACGTGTACGCGCCGCTGCCCGAGACCGGCACCGGGCTGGTCTCGGTGATCAGGTCGGTGCAGTCCGGCTCGTCGCCGGTGGCGTGCCGGTAGGCGAAGAAGACCAGCTCGGCATCGGCCGCCGCGTCGAGGCCGCTGACGGTGGCGACGTCGGTGAACTCCTCACCGGTCGCCGCGCGCGGTGTCGCGCGGGTGGTGACGGCGGGCCGTTCGACCACAGTGGTCTCTTCCTCGATTCCGCATGCCCCCGTCGAGAGCACGCGTTCTTCGCCTCCTTCCGGCTGCCACCGCAGCTCCTCGACCCAGTAGTACGTCCCCGACGCGTCCGTCGGGACCCCGGGCGAGGTGTGGTCGCCCTCCGCAGTGACGGCGACGGGCTCGGTGGCGGCGACGAGGGCGTCGTCGGTGCAGGCGTCTGCCGGCTCCACGCCCTCGCGGGCGAGGTAGAGGCGGAAGACGAGGGAGGTTGCGCCCGCGCTCGGAACGCGACCCGACACCGTCGCCGTGTCGACGATCGCGGCACCGAAGCCGGCGGTGGGCTGCGCGCGTGTGACGACGGTCGGCGGGACAGCCGTCCCGGTCTCCTCGGCGATGCCGCAGCGACCGCGGTGAACGAGCTCACCCTCGGCGTCGACAGCGGTCTCCTGCCAGTAGTACGTGCCGAAGTCGGGAACGACCGGTGCCGTGAAGGTGGTCGTGCCCGGCTCGACGACATGCTCGGCATCCGATGCCCACACGAGGTTCTCTTCGGTGCAGGTGCTCTCGGCGGCGACGCCGTCGACGGCGCGGTAGACCGCCGTGCTCACCGAGAGCCCGTCTCGGGGGACCGGCGCCGCCACGATCACGTCGTCGCTCATGGTCTCGCCCACCGTAAGGTCGGACTCCGCCAGAGAGGACACCGCCGGCACCATCACGGTCTGACTGCGCACGCCGTACTCCTCCTGCCACACGTAGCCCTCCGCCAGACGTTCGCGCACGGGGGCGGATTGGTCCTCGGCCCCGATGCGCCAGACCGCGGTGTAGAAGCCCGGCGCGGTGAGGGGCTCGGACCCCTCGACGCGATAGGTGATCGTCGGACCGCCGGAGGGGTCCGTCGTCAGAGAGAGGGCGGCGAACGGATCGCCGGGAGCGGGATCGCC
>NZ_DEPK01000246.1:3640-3823 GCF_002358725.1 Microbacterium sp. UBA3394 | reverse complement strand
TCGTCCCGCGGCCAGATTCCCGTCACGGTCGAGAACGTCACTTCGTCGACGAAGACGCCGTCTGCGACATAGCGCTCGGCGACCTGCGTCGTGATCGTCGGCGCGAACTCGATGTCCCGCGGACGCTCATCGGCTCCCTCGATCTCGATCGGGGATGCTCCCGCGGGCCCGGCCGTGTCCTGG
>NZ_DEPK01000246.1:0-3590 GCF_002358725.1 Microbacterium sp. UBA3394 | reverse complement strand
CGGATCGCCGGGAGCGGGATCGCCCGGGTTCGGCTCGACATCGCTGCGGTACAGGTCCGCCGACGCGCTCACCGGCAGGTAGGCGCCGTCCTCGTCCCGCGGCCAGATTCCCGTCCCGGTCGTGAACGACACCTCGTCGACGAAGACGCCGTCTGTGAGGTAGCGCTCGGCGACCTGTGTGGTGATCGTCGGTGCGAACTCGATGTCTCGCGGATGCTCGTCTGCTCCTTCGATCTCGATCGGCGACGCACCCGCGGGCCCGGCCGTGTCCTGGCCGCCCGGGGTGGTGAAGTAGCGCACCGCGGCCAGCGGGGCCGCCGGGAAGGCGCCGACGCCGCTCACCGTGACGCTTCCGCCCTCGGCCGGCGGGACGACGCGGATCTCATACGTCTCGCCGGCGCGGGCCTTCTCGAGGGTCGTCCCGCCGGACGCGAACTCGGCGCCGGTCAGATCGATGCGACCGGTCCCATCGGCACCGTCCACCTGTGCGGTGACCGTGCCGAGAAGCACGTCGTCGGGGTCGGTGGTGAACACGAGCCGACCCGATCCCTTCGCGGCACCCGCCGAGAGCGCGGTGGCCTCGGCGTAGTACGAGGTCGCGAGTTCCTGCACGCGCTTGTTGTGCTCGGGTGCGAGCGCCGAGAAGGTCCAGTTCACCGCTCCGGCGAGACTGTCGCCGCGGTAGCCGAACGCGTGGAGCGTCTCGTCCCAGTCCGCGATGGCCTTCACGGCCCATCCGACGCTCGCCGCCTGCACCGGATCGTCGGTCTGACCGTAGGTGGTCACGAGATGGTTGATGGCGGTGAGCTGCTTCGCGCTGAGCCCGGCGGCGTCGCTGCGCACCCCGTGATCGGTCGTGGGACCGGTGGGGGCGGCGAGGCCGGGCCGGATGCAGTAGGTGTCGACGTCGCCCACGCGCATGGAGCCGTGCCAGCCGTACTGCGACGTGGGCGCCCACGTGCCGAAGCCGGCCCCTGCTTCGGCCGCTTGCGATGTGGCGGGCGTCAGCCACGACGCGATGACGAATCCGCCGGAGACGACGGCGATCAGGATCCCGACAACGAGGAGGGCGCGCTTCATGCTCCGATCGTGCGGGTGCGCCCGCGCCGGAGCGGCGGCGTTCTCCACGCCTGTGGACGGGCCACCGCCGACGGCGTGCTGTGGAGGGGAAGTGGCTCAGGCGCGCGCGGTGAGGGTGATCAGCGACGCCTCGGGGCGGCATCCGAACCGCACCGGCGCGAAGATCGAGTGGCCGATGCCCGCGCTCACATTGAGGGGCACGTCGCGGCCGGCGCGTGCCCAGCGGCTGAGGCCGCGCGCCTGATCGAGCGGAATGTCGCAGTTGGCCACGAGCGCCGACGCCGAGCCGGGGATGCGCACCTGGCCGCCGTGCGTGTGACCGGCCCACAGGGTGTCGGCGCCGAGATCGACGAACGCGTCCAGCACGTGTCGGTACGGGGCGTGCGTGACGCCGAGGGTGAGGGCCGCCTCCGACCGGTCGCCGAGGGTCTCGAGCGCCTCCGGCAGCGCATCGAGCCGCTCCCAACCACGGTGGGCGTCGCTGACGCCGAAGGCGTCGAGGCGCAGACCGCCGACGGCGAGGCTGCCGGCGGCGTTGTTGAGGTCCATCCACCCGAGCTCGTCGCGCAGGTAGGAGTCGAGGGCGTCGGTGTCCAGCGCCACCTCGCGGTGCTTCGTGCGGCTGGGGCCGAGGAAGTACCGGAACGGGTTGCGCGGCGAGGGTGCGCTGACGTCGTTCGATCCGTGCACGAACACCCCCGGGATGCCCCGAAGCGGATCGAAGGCCCGACGGATGCCGGCGAGGCCCTCGGCATGGCCGAGGTTGTCGCCTGTGTTGACGACGAGATCGGGTTCGAGGTCGGCGAGCGTCGCCATCCACTCCTGCTTGCGATGCTGCCACGGCGCCATGTGGGCGTCGGAGACGTGCAGCACCCGCAGTGCGCGGCTTCCGGTGGGCAGTACCGCGAGCGTGTGGCGACGGACGGTGAACAGGTACCGCTCGATGCCGACGCCCCAGACCGCGGCTCCCGCGCCGACCGCCCCCACTGCCGCGAGGGCGGGGAGGGCGGTCTGGCCGGCGCGTCGCGCCACTAGCAGGACTCGGCGCGGTAGTTCACCGAGATGGTGTCGCTGCGATTGACGAGCTCGCCGGCCCCGGGGCTGGTGCCGGTCACCTGCGTCTCGCCGTTGCCGTTGTCGCCGTCGTTCCCGCCGCCGTTGTCGTCGTCATCGTCATCGCTGCCGGTCGCCTCGCAACTGCCCGGCTGCACACTGCCGAAGCCTGCCGACCGCAGCGAGCTGACCGCATCCTGCAGCGATTGACCCGACACGTCCGGAACCGTCACGCCCTGGCCGTTCGACGGGCGGATGGTCACGTTCGTACCACCGGCCACGCGGCCGGCGCCGGGGCTCTGCTCGGCGATCGTGCCTGCGGCTTCGCTCGAGTCGACCTCTTCGCCGACGGTCACGCTGAAGCCGGCCTGCTGGAGGGTGGCCGTCGCCTGATCGACCGACATGCCCACGACGTTCGGCAGGTCGGTGTAGACCGTGCGCAGCAGGTTCTGGTCCGGAGCGGGGAACTCGCCACCGCCGTACTTCGCGTTCGCGGCCGCCTGCACGCCCTTGCCCAGGGCGTACCGGTAGTACGCGACGCCATAGTCGAAGACGTCTTCGAATCCCTCGATGTTGCCGACCCAGGCGGCGGTCGCGACCTTCGTGCTCGACTCGACCAGCCACGTCTGCGAGGTCTCGTGCGTTCCGGTCTTGCCGATCACGGGAATACCGTCGTAGGGGTTTCCCTGCGCTCCCGTGCCGCCGTTCATCACGCCCTGAAGAGCGTAGGCGGCGGTCGCTGCGACCGACTCCTCTAGCACGCGCTCACACGACCGCTCCGGGACGGCGAGCTCGTTGCCGTCGGAATCGGTCACCCGATCGATCGCCTGCGGCTCGCAATAGACACCACCGTTGGCGACCGTTGCATATGCGCCGGCGACCGAAATCGGTGAGACGTTGAGATCACCAAGAACCGAGAAGGCGCCCATCTTGTCGGCCTCCGCCGGCTGGCCAGTCTTCGCGTTGACCACGCCCATCTTGGTTGCGTCCGCCTGAATGTCGCACAGGTCGAGTTGCTCTGCCATTGCGAGGAAGCCGGAGTTGAGTGACGCGGCGGTGAACTGCATGGGCGTTCCCACGCGACCCGGGTCCCTAGCGAAGTTGTTGATCGCCTCGGCGCTGTTGTCGATCCACCAGCCACCGTCGACGCAGCTGTTCTGCAGACGCGTGACTTCGTGCACTCGGCCGTTGAGAACCTCATTCAGAGAGTTCCCGTTTTCGAGCCAGTCGATCAAGGTGAACAGCTTGTACGTCGAACCCGCAGAGAAGCCGTTGGACGAGCCAAAGGTCGAGTCGCCGGCGAAGACGAGTGATGACTTCGTCGGGTCGCCGACGTCGTCTGCGAGCTCGCTGAACGTCTTGTTCTGCGCGATCGAGAGGATGCGGCCGGTCTCGGCCTCGATGCTCACAGTGGTCGATCCGAGCTGCATGTTGTCGATCGACTGCGGCACGGTCTC
>NZ_DEPK01000004.1:0-4969 GCF_002358725.1 Microbacterium sp. UBA3394 | reverse complement strand
TTGAACGAGTCCACCGCGAGCACCACGGTGCCTGGAGGACGGCCCTCGGTCGCTGCGGTCATGCCACTCCTTCGTCGACGCGGTCGCGATGGGATGGACTCCGGTGGAGCGCACCCCAGGGAAAGCGTATTCCACTCGCGAAGACGATGCGACTAAGCGTCTACCGGCCGCGCGGTGCCCTCCGTCACATAGACGACCTCGCCGGTCTCGATCTCGACCCCGACGACGAACTTCCCCGAGGGCGTCGCGCGAACGTCGACGACCTCCCCCTCCCCGCGAGGCGTTGCGACGGCGGTACCGGGCGTGAGGGATGAGCGCGTCATGCCTCGATCCTCCCGCGAGGACGCTCCCGCCGCATCCCCCGCCCGTCGGATCCTCCGCCTCCGCCTCCCAGCGGAGTCAGCGGCCGAGCGACGCGGCGCACGCGGTCATCGGCGAGGTGCCGTGCTCGCCCGTTCGACGAGCTGGGCCGGGATGACCGCGCCACCCCCGGACGGATCATCGACGAGGGTCGATACGGCGGCCTCGCCGAGCGCGTCGAAGTCCTGCCGCACGGTCGTCAGCGGCGGCCGGTAGTCCCGGGCGTCCGGCACGTCGTCGAATCCGACCACGCTCACGTCCGCGGGAACGTCGAGTCCCCGCTCGGCGAGGCCCCGGAGCATCCCGAGCGCCATCTGGTCGTTCGCGCAGAACACCGCCGTCGCGGCGTCGTCCAGCAGCGCTGCGGCGGCGTGGCCGGCGCCCGACGTCCACGCACCGCGCAGCGGCTCCGCGACCTCGAGCCCCGCATCCTCGAGCGCCTCGCGCCAACCGCGCTCGCGCTCGGACGCCGCGTAGCTGCCGAGCGGGCCGGCGAGATGACGGATGCGCGTGTGACCGAGCGCGATCAGGTGCCGCGTCGCCGCCCACGCGCCGCCGGCATGGTCGGTCTGCACGGTACCGGTGCGCCCGGCACCCGCCTGCCCGGAACCCGCCTGCCCGTTCCGCGCCGAAGCGGTACCGGGCCGAGTGGAACTCCCCGGTCCCGCCGCGTCCTCCGTGGGCGCGTCGACGACGACCAGCCGCAGACCCTCCGGCGGCGCGACGTCCCGCGCGAGGAGGGTCGCCTCGTTCAGCACGATCACCCCGTCGACGCCCTGGTCCTCGAGCCGCTCGAAGGCCGACGCGACGCCGCCGTCGACCTCGGCGTGCAGCGTGACCACGACGAGGGCGAGGCCCCGCGACGCGGCCGCATCCGAGACCGCCTGCAGCATGCGCGAGTTGCCGACCGTGGCGAGGGTCGACACCACGAGCCCGATGGTGTGGGTGCGACCGGTGCGCAGCGCACGTGCGGCGCGATGCGGCCGGTAGCCCAGTTCGGCCATCGCCGCCTCGACGCGCGCCCGCGTCACCGGATCCACCCGCGGGCTGCCGTTGACCACGCGCGAGACCGTCTGTCCGGAGACGCCGGCGCGCGCGGCCACGTCAGCCATCGAGACCCGCCGCATCTGTCCCGCGATCCGCCTCGGCATGCGTTCCCCTCTCGCACCGACCGGCGTCATCGGGTGAACAACGCAGGCATGTTGACGCTAACACACCCCTCCAGGTACCGTGTTGACGTGAACACACCTGAGTTCTTCACGACCGAGCTCTCCGGCGGCGTCGTCAAGCGCGCCACCCGCCTTGCCGACGGCCGCGAGCTGATCTACTTCGACGACCCGGGCACGTCGCTGCCGGCCGAGCGCGCCATTGACACCCGCACCCTGGATGCGCGCCCCGCCACCGCGACGATGCGGCGGGACGTCCTCACCGGCGACTGGGTCTCGATCGCCGCGGCACGGCAGAACCGCGCGTTCCTGCCGCCGGCGCACCTCGATCCGCTCGCCCCGCAGACGGCGACCAACCCGTCGGAGGTGCCCTCCGTCTACGACGTCGCGGTGTTCGAGAACAAGTCGCCCTCGTTCGGCCCGGCCCTGGCCCGCGCCACCGGCGACGCACCCGCCGCCGACGACGCGCCGCAGAGCCTCGACGACCTAGACGCTCCGGGGCTCGGCCGCACCCGAACCTCGGTCGGACGCTGCGAGGTCGTGTGCTTCAGCCCCGAGCACGCGGGGTCGTTCGGCACCCAGAGCGCCACGCGCGCCCGCACCGTCATCGAGGCGTGGGCCGATCGCACCGCCGCCCTGTCCGCCCTGCCCGGCATCGCGCAGGTGTTCCCGTTCGAGAACCGCGGCGAAGAGATCGGGGTCACCCTCCAGCACCCCCACGGGCAGATCTACTCCTACCCGTACATCACTCCCCGCACCCAGTCGCTGCTGCGCTCGATCGCCCGCGAGGGCGACGACCTGTTCGCGCGCATCGTCGCGTTCGAGGCGGCCGGTCCCCGAGTCGTGCTCGAGGCCGAGCACTGGCTCGCCTACGTGCCCTTCGCGGCTCGCTGGCCGATCGAACTGCACCTCGCACCCCGGCGCCATGCCGCCGACTTCACCGAGCTGACGGATGCCGAGCGCGACGAACTCGCCACGGTCTACCTGCGTCTGCTCCGAGGCGTCGACGCCCTGTACGACACCCCCACGCCGTACATCGCCGCGTGGCACCAGGCCCCGGTCGCCCTCGGACGCGACACGGCGCGCCTGCACCTGCAGCTGACCTCCCCGCGCCGCGCCGCCGACAAGCTGAAGTACCTCGCCGGATCCGAGGCCGCCATGGGGGCCTGGATCGGCGACATCCCGCCCGAAACCGCCGCCGACCGCCTGCGCGAGGCCGTCGCATCCGTCCCGGAGGTGTCCCTGTGACCTCGCCCGAACCCGCATCCGACACCGCCCGGCAGGCACGCGAGCTCTTCCGCGAGCTGACCGGAGCCGAGCCGGTGGGAACGTGGTCGGCGCCGGGCCGGGTGAACCTCATCGGCGAGCACACCGACTACAACGACGGCTTCGTGCTGCCCTTCGCCATCCCCTTCCGCACCCACGTCGCGGTGACTCCGCGCACCGACGGGGTACTGCGGGTCGTGTCCGACTTCGACCCGGTGCCGGTCGAGGTGCCGGTCGCCGAACTCGAGGCCCTGTTCCCGGCGCGTCGCGACGAGGTGCCGGAGTGGGCCCGGTATCCGCTCGGTGTCGCGTGGGCGCTGCTCGCCGCATCCGGAACCGCCGCGACCGCCGTCACCGGCGCCGACCTGGCCTTCTCGTCCGATGTGCCGGTGGGCGCGGGCCTGTCGTCGTCCGCGGCGATCGAGGGGGCCACGGCGACCGCGCTCGCCGACACGTGGGGGCTCGATCTCGACCGTGTCGCCCTCGCCCGGGCCGGGCGCACCGCCGAGAACGAAGCGGTGGGAGCACCCACCGGGATCATGGATCAGATGGCCTCGATGCTGGGCGAAGCCGACGCGGCCATCTTCCTGGACTGCCGCACGCTCGCCACCGAGGTCGTCGACCTCGGGTTCGACGCCGCCGACCTCGAGCTCGTCGTCATGGACACCGGCGTGAAGCACTCCCACGCCACCGGCGGCTACGGCGAGCGCCGTGCGGCCTGCGAGCGCGGGGCCGCGGCGATGGAGGTCGCGGCCCTCCGCGACGTCTCGGTCGACGACCTGCCGCGGGTGGCCGAGCGCGTCGACGAGGTGACGTTCCGCCGCGTGCGCCACATCGTGACCGAGAACCAGCGCGTGCTGGACACCGTGGCGGTGCTGCGGAATGCCGGACCCACCGCGATCGGCGAGCTCCTCGTCGCCTCGCACGCGTCGATGCGCGACGACTTCGAGATCTCGGTGCCCGAGCTCGACACCGCGGTGGATGCCGCGCTGGCCGCCGGCGCGATCGGCGCCCGCATGACCGGCGGCGGGTTCGGCGGGGCGGCGATCGCCCTGGTCTCGCGCGAGAAGGTCGCCGACGTGACCGACGCCGTGCGGCGTGCGTTCGCCGCACGCGGCTTCGCTGCCCCTCACGTGTTCTCGGTCACCGCCGCCACCGGCGCCGGCCGCGACGCCTGAGGCCTCGCAGCGGCCGTACCCCACCACGCGCATCGCGGACGGTCAAGCCCTGGCCCGCACGCGTCGCCGGCCGTAGCGTCGACGGCGGATCGGACACTCCGGTCCGCCCCGGCATCCCGGGAGCGCAGCGAGAAGGGCGACCGCACGTGGCGTACATCACCGTCGGGACCGAGAACTCGGTCGACGTCGAGCTCCACTACACCGACCAGGGACCGAGCACCGGAACGCCGGTCGTGCTCATCCACGGCTATCCGCTGAACGGAGAGTCGTGGGCCCGGCAGCAGTATCCGCTGCTGGATGCCGGCTACCGCGTCATCGCCTACGACCGGCGCGGCTTCGGGGCATCCACGAAGACCGCCTCCGGCGCCGACTACGACACGTACGCCGCCGACCTCCACGCACTCATGGAAGAGCTGGACCTTCGCGACGCCGTGCTCCTCGGCTTCTCCATGGGCACCGGCGAGATCGCCCGCTACCTGGGCCGCTACGGCACTGACCGCGTCGCCAAGGCCGGGCTGCTCAGCGGCATCCTCCCCTACCTGCTCGCCACCGACGACAATCCCGACGGCGCCGGGCCGCAGGGGTTCTTCGACGACCTGCGCGCGCAGGTGAGGGATGACCGCTTCGCCTTCGTGCGCGGGTTCTTCGAGGGCTTCTACAACCTCGAGGAGAACCTCGACCGGCGCATCTCGCAGGACGCCGTCGACGCGAACGTGCAGGTGGCCGCGCACGCGGGCAACGTCGCGATCGCCGACGCGACGCTGACGTGGCCGACCGACTTCCGCGCCGACATCGCCGAGGTGGCCGCGAGCGGCATCCCGTGCCTGATCGTGCACGGCACCGCCGACAACGTCGTGCCCATCGACGCGTCGGCCCGACGGCTGCGGGACCTTCTGCCGGAGGCGACGTACGTCGAGCTCGAGGGCGCACCGCACGGCCTGCTGTGGACCCACGCCGACCAGGTGAACGAGGCCATCTCGGCGTTCCTGTCGGTGTGAA
>NZ_DEPK01000037.1:0-5348 GCF_002358725.1 Microbacterium sp. UBA3394 | reverse complement strand
GCGGGCAGCGTCTCGGGGTAGTTCGCGCTCACCCACGGCGGCGGCGAGGCGGTCGCCGTGGCGAGGTTCACGGCGATGCCGCCGGCGTGCAGGGTGTCGATGACCCGGTCGAGCCAGGCGAAGTCCCACACGTCTTCGGCGGGCTGGATGCGCGACCAGGCGAAGATGCCGAGGCTCACGATGTTCACGCCCGCCTCGTTCATGCGACGCACGTCGTCTTCCCAGACCTCTTCGGGCCACTGGTCGGGGTTGTAGTCGGCGCCGTACAGCACGCATGACTCCTTCGAGGATGGGGGTGGATGCCTCAGCCGGCGTGGCGCCGCGGGCGCTCGGGAACGGCCACCACGGCCAGTGCGGCGCATCCGAGGGCGGGGATCACGAGGGGCACGAGCGCCCACGTGACGATGACGACGAACGCGACGGTCGCGGCCAGATAGAGCGCTCCCGGCACGTCGCGGCGCACGAGCGAGGGGACCGCACCGATCGCGCCGCGCCATCCCGTCTCCGGCGTCCACGCACCCGCGGCGGTGAGGACGGCGATCGCGAGGGCGACCAGCCCCGCCCACCCGACCACGGCGATGACCGGCCCGCCGGGCAGGGCCCCCGAGGCGGCGAGGTCGATGTCGAGCGCGAACAGGCCGGTGAGCACGACCCCGCCGAGGCCCAGGAGCGCGCCGCCGGCGAGTCCGCGGCGCACATCCGACCAGAACGCCGACAGGTGCGAGCCCTCGGCGCGCACGAACCGCCGCAAATGCCGGATGCCGGCGGCCAGCGCGACGGGCAGGGTGACGACCGGCACCGCCACCAGCGTGACGAGCAGACCCGTCATGAGCACCTCGCCGAGCAGGCCGAACTTCGCCGTGGCACCCGGGAAGCGGGCGGGAGCGCGCTCGTCGAGCGTCGGCCCGCTCCCGTCGCGGTCTCCGCGACGGGCGGCCCTCAGCTCGCGACGCTCCCGCGCCCGCTCCGACGATGTGGTCATGGCCTCAGCCCTTCAGGCCTTGGGTGGCGACGCCGTCGACGAGGAAGCGTTGGAAGACGATGAAGAAGATGAGGATGGGGACGAGGGCGAGGAAGGATGCGGTGACGGTGGCGCCGTAGTCGCTGGTGGAGGTTTGGTCGTTCCAGAGGCGCAGGGCGATGGGGAGGGGGTAGTTCTCGGGGCTGGTGAGGTAGATGAGGGGGCCGAGGAAGTCGTTCCAGGACCAGATGAAGGAGAAGATCGCGCAGGTGATGAGGGCGGGTTTGATCAGCGGGACGATGATGGCCCAGAAGATGCGGAGGTGTCCGGCGCCGTCGATGCGGGCGGCTTCGTCCATGTCGCGGGGCATCTGTCGCATGAACTGCACGAGCAGGAAGACGAAGAACGCTTCGGTGGCGAGGAATTTCGGCAGGACCAGCGGCCAGAAGGTGTCGATCATGTCGAGGGTGTTGAACAGCAGGTACTGGGGGATGATCACGACGTGGAAGGGCAGCAGCAGGGTGCCGATCATCGCGGCGAAGAGGATCCCGAGGCCTTTGAACTGCACGCGGGCGAAGGCGTAGGCGGCGAGGGCGGAGCTGAGGACGGTGCCGATGACGGCGAGGGTGGCCAGTACGAGGGAGTTCCAGAAGAACTTCCACATCGGGATGCCGGCGATGCCTTCCATGACGGTGAGGTAGTTGCCCACGGTGGGGTTCTCGGGGAGGATGCCGGGGTTCTGGCCGAACTCGGAGGTCGGTTTGAAGGTGGCGAACAGCAGCCATACCAGGGGGTAGAGCACGACCGCGGTGATGACGATGAGGACCGTGAACCAGATGATGGTCTGCCAGGTCTTCCGCTTGACCTTGCGGCGGCGGGGCGGGGTGCGGTCGGGGAGGTCTTCTTCGATGTCCTGCTGTTCGAGGACCTGGACGGCCGGTTCGCCGAAGCTCTGCGTGCTCATCGGTTGTCTCCCGAGTAGTGGACCCAGTTCTTCTGGGTGCGGAAAAGGATCACGGCGATGATGGCGACGACGACCAGCAGCACCCAGGCGATCGCGGCGGCGTAGCCGTACTGGCCGTCGGAGAAGCCGCGCTTGTAGAGGTAGAGGGTGATGAAGTTCGTCATGCCGGCGGGGCCGCCGGTGCCGTTGGAGATGATGTAGGCCGAGGCGAACACCTGGAACGCGCCGATGATGCCCAGCAGCAGGTTGAAGAAGATCACCGGGGAGAGCATCGGCATGGTGACCGCGCGGAAGCGGTGCCAGGGTCCGGCGCCATCCATCTCGGCGGCTTCGTAGAGCTCTTTCGGGATCTGCTTGAGACCGGCGAGGAAGATGACCATCGTCGCGCCGAACTGCCACACCGCGAGGATGATCATCGCCGGGAGCACCAGTGAGGGGTTGCCGATCCAGGAGCCGAGGTTGATGCCGAAGAAGCTGAGGAAGTTGTCGACCGGGCCCTCGCCGGCGAACATCGCCCGCCACACGATCGCGACCGAGACCGACGCGCCGATCAGCGACGGGGCGTAGAACGCCGAGCGGAAGAACGCCGCCCCGCGGTCGCGGTAGTTCAGCAGCATCGCGACCGCGAGAGCGGCGGCGAGCATGATCGGGGTTCCCACCAGCACGTACACGAGGGTGATCTGTGCGGACTGGATGAACTGCGGGTCGTTGGTGAACAGCCGGATGTAGTTGTCGAAACCGACCCACCGGGGCGGCTGGAAGATGCTGTACCGGGTGAAGGAGAGGTACAGCGAGTAGACCATCGGGATGATCGTGAGCCCGAAGAACCCGATCAGCCACGACAGCAGGAACCCGTACCCGGCGAGGGTCTCCTTACGCTGACGACGCTTCTGACCCGGACGAGTCGCCTCGTTCTCAGCCCGCCGACGCTGCATCAGCGAACGCCGCGAACTCTTTCCCGTGACGATCACTCTCGTCGCTGTCGTACTCACTGCTCACTCCATCCAGAGAGGGGAAACGATGGGCGGGGGCCCGGCCGTGGCGGCCGGACCCCCGGCGTGTGTCACGCGTTGTTGCTGAGGACCACGTCCATCTCGGTGAAGAAGCGGTCGACCGCTTCGTCGACGGTGATGGTTCCGAAGCCGAGCTCCTGCCCGATCACACGGAACTCCTCCTCCAGGGTGCCGTAGCCGACGATCGGCACCGGCGGGGCGTCGCCCAGGCGGTCCTGGATCGAGACCTCGTAGTCGGCGATCTGCTGGCTCAGCGGGTCGAGCTCGGCGGCGGCGAGGGCCGTCTCCGAGGCGGGCAGGCCGCGGTTGGTGCCGAAGATCTCACCCGACTGGGGCGAGTTCACCAGGAAGTTCACCAGGGTCGCAGCGGCCTCGGGGTGCTCGGTGTTCGCGCCGATGGTGTGGAGCATCGAGGGCTTGAGGTAGAGGTCCTGCGCCCCCTCGACGGTGATCGGCGGGGCGATGAGCCCGAGCTCGGTGTAGTCCTCGCCCAGCTCGCCGAGGTAGCCGGCTCCGAAGTTGTCCCACGTCAGTTCGCTGGCCGTCTCGCCGGCGCCGAATCCGGAGGTGGGGAAGAGCTCCTCCAGGCGCTGCGACGAGATGACGGCGCCCGAGTCGATGAGCTCCTGGCCGTCCTCCCAGAACTGCGCGAGGCGCGCCTCGTCGAAGCCGGGCTCGCCGTCCTCGGTGAACAGGGCGCTTCCCTCGGCGCGCAGCTGGATCTCGAAGTTCTGGATGCGCCCGGCGTAGTCCGAGCCGCCGTAGACATCGCCGCCGCTGGCGTCGGTCACCTCGCCCATCCACGCGCTGTAGTCATCCCACGTGCCGCCGGCGAACTCGTCCACGCCGACCTGCTCGAGCAGCTGGGGGTTGGTGTACATGCCCCACGCGTTGGTCGACGTCGCGATGCCGTACGTGGTGCCGCCGACGACGCCGATGTCGAGGATGTTCTGCGGGATCGGGTCGGTCTCGATGATGCCGCCCAGGAACGGGTCGAGATCGAGCAGCAGGCCGTTCTCGGAGTACTGGCGGAGGTACGAGTAGTCGAACTGCATGACGTCGGGCAGGTTGCCGCCCGCGGCTTCGGTCTGACGACGCTCCCAGAAGGCGGGGAAGTCGAGGAACGAGGAGTTCACCGTGATGTTCGGGTACTCCTCCTCGAACGCCGCGATGGCCTCGTTGTAGAGCTCGGCGCGCACGTCGTTGCCCCAGAAGGCGAGGTCGAGCGTGACCTCCTCGTTCGGGTCCATCGTGTCGGCGGGCTCGGATCCTCCCGAGCAGCCGGCCAGGACGAGTCCCGCGCCGGTCGCCAGCGCGACGGCGGCCATGGTCCGCTTCTTGCTGAACATCCTTGTCCTCTCTTCGAACGCCTGTGTTCTCTCACCAAGACGCTCGTTGTCCGTTGATGCGGTGTCGGCACGTTCCCTTATTGCAGGTGGTGCGGGGATGGGAAAGCGCTTGCCTGTTACCGTAGGCCACGGAAAAACGTTTCGCAAGAGGGTCCGCGGAAAAACCTTTGAACGATTCATAACGGTCGGATCACGAACTCGGCCCGTCGCGTCTCGAAGGGTCAGCGCACGCAGACCAGCACGTCGTCGACGACGTGCAGCCGCGCACGCTGGACGGAACTGCGTCGATGCAGGTCGTCGGAGGCGTCGGCGATCTCGGATCCGTCCCACCACGGATGGGAGAAGAAGTAGATCCACGCCGCGTCCTCGCCGTCGACGACGACCATCGCGTGACGCCCGATCTGCAGGCCGGATTCGGGAGGACCGACCTCGTCGAGGAGGAGACCGTCCTGCCGCTCCCACGCGACCGCATCCGTCGACCGATGCACCGCGAGCCCCCGCCATTCGTCGGTGAGCATCCACCACCACCCGCCGAGGTCGATCACGAACGGCCCCTCGTGCGGACGGCCCTCGATAGCGGTTCCGCCGGCGGACCAGCCGGTCAGATCATCCGACACGGCCACCTTCGTGATCGAACCGGCCGCTTCGTCCTTGTACCAGAGCCGCCATCGGCCGTCGGGGCACCGTCTGACGGCGGCGTCGATCACGCGGTCGCTGTCGAGGGTGGCGGGGCCCACGCGACGCCAGGTGCGCAGGTCGTCGGAGGTGTACTCCACGATGTGGCGCGCGTGGCCCTCCCACCGATCGGGGACGCCCTCGATCTCGGTCAGGTACATCCGCCAGCGAGTGCCGTCGTGCATCACCTCGGGCGCCCAGTGCGTGCGATCGACCTCGAGCGGCGGCGGTCCGGGTGTGAGTGCGAGGGCGCTCCCGTCGCCGGGCGCGAGCGTTCCCTCGTATTCCCAGCGATCGCCGTCACCGCTTCGCGCGACGCCGATGCGGCTGCCGTGCACCCACGCGACCCCCGGGCCGGGTGCGGGATGCGTCGCACGGCGCTGCGT
>NZ_DEPK01000142.1:0-3781 GCF_002358725.1 Microbacterium sp. UBA3394 | reverse complement strand
CCGCGGCCGATGTTGCCGGCGCCGAAGTGGACGGCCTTCATGACCCGGTCGCCTCGCTCACCACGGCGTAGATCTCCTCCGGGGTCTGCAGGGTCTTCAGGCCCGCGACGTCGTCCTCCTCGGAGAAGAGGATGGCGATCTGCGACAGGATCTCCAGGTGCTCGTCGCCCTTGCCGGCGATGCCGATGACGAACGTGACCTGCTCGCCGTCCCAGTCGACGCCGCCGTCGTAGCGCACCACCGACAGCGCGGATTCGAGGATCGTGTCCTTCGTCTCGTTCGTGCCGTGGGGGATCGCGAGCTCGTTGCCCATGAAGGTCGACACCGTCTGCTCGCGCTGCTGCATCGCGTCGTAGTAGTCCGCGGTGACGGCGCCGGCCGCCTGCAGGATGTCGGCCGCCTCCTTCATCGCCTCGTCGCGCGTCGCGCTTCCGGAGTGGATGCGCACCTGGCCCAGGCTCAGGACGTCACGTGCCATGGTGGCCCGCCTTTCGTTCATGTCGGATGCTTGCCGCATCCACTGTTGCATCTGTGTGCGTCCTCGACCAGGGCCGAGGAAAGGCTGCGGGGCCGGGGGCGTCGCGCCGGCCCGGCCCCGCAGCGGTCGCTCAGGACTTCTTCTCGTGCTGGTCCTGAACCAGCTCGACGACCTCGTCGTATCGCGGCGAGTTCATGAAGTTGTCCACGGAGACGTGAACCGCGTCGGGCGTCTGGTGACGCGCACGGTCGGTGAGCTGGTTCTGCGTGATGACCAGGTCGGCGCTGGGGTCGAGGGCGGCGATGGCCTTGTTGGTCACCGTGACCCCCTCGACGCCGGCCTTCTTGATCTTGTTGCGCAGCACGCTCGCACCCATCGCCGACGAGCCCATGCCCGCGTCGCACGCGAACACGATGTTGTTGATCTGGCGCTCGGTCACGGTGGCGGCACCGCCGTCGCCGTCGGCTTGGGTGGCAGCTCCGCCGCGCAGGTTGCGCAGCGCATCCGAGCTCTTGCCCTTGGCCGCCTCGGTCTGAGTGATCGCAGCGCCGAACGCGTCGTCGGTCGAGGCCATCGCGGCGAGGTCGCGCTTGCGTGAGGCCCGCAGGATCACCGCGGCGATGAGGAAGGTCACCGCGGCCGACAGCACGACGGACAGGATCACCGCGAAGTACGCGCCGGTGGCCGTCTGCAGCAGCACCGCGATGATGCTGCCGGGGGCTGCCGGGGCGCGCAGGGCGCCGCCGAGGAGCATGTTCGTCGTTACTCCTGTCATGCCACCGGCGATCAGCGCGACGATCAGCACCGGCTTCATCAGCGCGTACGGGAAGTACACCTCGTGGATGCCGCCGAAGAACTGGATGATCGCCGCACCGGGGGCCGACGCACGCGCCGCACCGAGTCCGAAGAACGTGAACGCCAGCAGCAGACCGAGGCCGGGGCCGGGGTTGGCCTCGAGCAGGAACAGGATCGACGACCCGGTCTCGGATGCCTCCGTGACGCCCAGCGGCGTGAGCACGCCGTGGTTGATGGCGTTGTTCAGGAAGAACACCTTCGCCGGTTCGATGATGATGCTCGTCAGCGGCAGCAGGTTCATGTCGACCAGCCAGCTCACCGCGTTACCCAGTGCCTGCATGAGCCCGTTGACCAGCCAGGCGATCGGGTAGAACCCGACGACGGCCATCACGAAGCCCCAGATGCCGGCGGAGAACATGTTCACGAGCATCTCGAAGCCGGCGCGGATCTTGCCGTCCCACAGGCTGTCGAGCCACTTCATCGTCACCGCGGCGAGCGGGCCGAGGATCATGGCGCCGATGAACATGTGCACCTGGCCGAGCTGGCTCTCGCCCTCGGGCAGTGTCGCGTTGAAGTTGGCCACGAGAAGGTCGGAGCCGGCGATCGCGCCCATCGTCGCTATGACGCCCACGACACCGCCGCGCACGTTGTAGACCATCGAGCCGCCCGTGTAGGCGATCAGCAGCGGGAGGGCGTAGTGGATGAACGGACCGACGATGGTCGCGAGGTCGGCGTTCGGGGTCCAGCCGACCTCGATGAAGAACGCCGTGAAGATGCCCCACGCGATCAGCGCAGGGATGTTCGGCATGATCATGCCGGACAGGAACGTGCCGAAGCGCTGTACTCCGACGCGCGCCTTGCTGCCCGCCGTCGCGGGCGATGACGCCGTTGTCATGACTGTGTCTCCTTCTCTCGGTCCGCCGCGGTCTGCGCGGCGGTTCGTGCCGAGGCCGCGTCATCGGCGGCCAGGGCGGCTTCGGCGATGCGCACCGCATCGTCCAGGGTGTGCTTGAGCAGGGTCGCTCGAACGTCGGCAAGGGCTGTGGGCGCCATCGACAGGCTCGTCGCGCCGAGGCCCACGAGGACGACGGCCAGGAGCGGGTCCGCCGCCGCCTCGCCGCAGATGCCGACGGGCTTGCGGTTGGCCTTCCCCGCCATGCCGACCTCGCGCACGAGGCGCAGGACGGCGGGGTGCCAGGGGTCCTGATACGAGGCGACCGAGCCGAGCAGGCGGTCGGCGGCCATCGTGTACTGCGTCAGGTCGTTGGTGCCGATCGAGGCGAAGTCGGCGTGGCGCAGCACGCGGTCTGCGAGCAGCGCCGACGAGGGCACCTCCACCATCACGCCGGCGGTCTTGATGTCGTACTCGCGGGCGAGGGTGACGAAGTACTCCGTCTCCTCGACGGTCGCCACCATCGGGGCCATGACCCACAGGTCGGCGGGCCCCTCGGGGGTGCGCCGGGTCGACTCGTGGGCTTCGGAGAGAGCCGTGAGCTGCTCGCGCAGGATGTCCTCGCTCTGGCGCAGCGCGCGGAGTCCCCGCAGGCCCAGGGCGGGGTTGTCCTCGTGAGCGTCGTTGAGGAACGGCAGCGGCTTGTCGGCGCCGGCGTCGAGCATGCGCACGACGACCTTCTTGCCGGGGAAGGCCTTCAACAGCTCCGTGTACGACGCGCGCTGCTGCTCCACGGTCGGCGCTTGGCTGGCGCTGAGGAAGAGGAACTCGGTGCGGAACAGGCCCACGCCCTCGGCGCCGAGCTCCACGGCTTCGGCCGCGGCGGCCGGGCTGCCGAGGTTCGCCAGCAGCGGCACCGCGGTGCCGTCGGCGAGAGCGCCGGGGGTCAGCGGCGCGTTCGCGGCCTCTGCCCGCGCTCTGGCGCGGGTGGCAGCGCGGTCGAGCTCGTCCGTGGTCGGCTCGGTGGTCACCACGCCGGAGGCGGCATCCACGATCACCGTCTCGCCGTCGGTGAGATTCTTCGCACCGGATGCGCCCACGATCGCGACGATCGACTTCTCGCGGGCGAGGATCGCCGTGTGCGAGGTCGGTCCGCCTTCGGTGGTCACGAGGGCGAGCACCTTGTCGAGGTCGAGCAGAGCAGTGTCGGCGGGGGCGAGGTCCTTCGCGACCAGCACGAAGGGGTGGCCCGGATCCGGAACGCCCGGCGCGGGCTCGCCGCGCAGCTGCGCGATGACGCGCTGGGCGACGTCGTCGAGGTCGGCCGCGCGCTCGCCGAGGTAGCCGCCGAGGGCGGTGAGCTGCTGCCGGAACGACGCGAACGCATCGTGCACCGCCCACTCGGCGGTCTTGCCCTGGGCGAGCCGCGTGTCGATCTCTTCTTCGAGGGTCGGGTCCTCGGCCATCATGGCCTGGGCTTCGAGCACCTCCTGAGCGGCGCCGCCGGCCTGCGTCCCGCGGGCCTCGAGCTCTCGGGCGACCGCGCCGACGGCCTCCCGGGCCCGGGAGGTCTCCTCTTCGGGGCTGAGGGCGCTGGGCGCATCGTCGGGGGCGGG
>NZ_DEPK01000040.1:3859-9980 GCF_002358725.1 Microbacterium sp. UBA3394 | reverse complement strand
TCTTGCCGTGGTCGACGTGCGCGACGATCGCGACGTTGCGGAGGTCGGTGCGAAGGGCGTGCGCCATGAGGGGGTCCTTGCCGAGTGAGGGATGCGCCCGGAATCGAGCGCATCCCAGTCTACCGGCCTCCCAGCAGACGGCCCGCGTCAGCCCCCGGTCGCCCCCGACTGTCCGTGCCGGCGGCTGTCCGTCGCCTCGTCGAACTGCTGCGGCAGCGACGGCTCGGACGGCTGCGAAGGCACCGGCCCGGTCTCCGGAGCGCGCTCGCCGAGCAGGGCCGCACGCGCCGCGCGCCGCTTGCGCTGCTCCTCGGGATCGGGCACCGGAACGGCGGCGATCAGGCGCCGGGTGTAGGGGTCGCGTGCGCCGCGGAGGATCTGGTCTCGCGTGCCGGTCTCGACGAGCTTGCCGTGGTTCATCACCGCGATGCGGTGCGCGAGGATGTCCACGACGGCGAGGTCGTGGCTGATGAACAGGCACGCGAACTTGAGCTCCTGCTGCAGCTCCTGGAGAAGGTCGAGGAAGCGCGCCTGCACCGAGACGTCGAGCGCCGAGGTGGGCTCGTCCGCGACGAGGAGTTCGGGAGCGAGAGCCAGTGCGCGGGCGATCCCGACGCGCTGACGCTGACCGCCGGAGAGCTCGTGCGGGAAGCGGTTGCGATAGGACGCGGGCAGCTCGACCTGGGAGAGCAGCGTCTCCACCCGACGGTCCAGCTCCTTGCCCTTGGCCTCCCCGGCGAGCAGGATCGGCTCGCCGATGGACTGCCCGATCGGCATGCGCGGGTTCAGCGACGACGCCGGGTCCTGGAAGACGATGCCGGTGCGACGACGGATGGCGAACAGCTCCTTGGCCGACGCGTCGGAGATGTCGGCGCCGACCGCGGTGAGCTTCCCCTCCGCGATCGGGAGCAGGCCGACCGCGGCCCGTCCGAGGGTCGTCTTGCCCGAGCCGGACTCGCCGACCAGACCCACGATCTCCCCGGGGTAGACGTCCAGGTCGATGTGCTCGGCGGCACGGAAGGCGGGGATGCGGCCGCGCTTGGGATACTCGATCGCGACGTCCTGGAAGGACAGCACCGGATCGAGACCCGCCTGCGACGGCTCGACCTCGGTGGCACGCTCCCGGATGGCCGACACGACCGGCACGGCCGAGGTGTCGGTGCGCACCTCTTCTCCCTCGGAGGTGTCGGCATCCTCCAGCACGCCCAGGCCGAGGTGGGGCACGGAGGCCAGGAGCTGCCGCGTGTAGGGGTGCTTGGGGTCGTGGAAGATCTCTCCCACGGTGCCCGATTCGACGACGACGCCGTTCTTCATCACCATGATCCGGTCGGCGATGTCGGCGACCACACCCATGTCGTGGGTGATGAGGATGATCGCCGAGTCCAGCCGCTTGTGGAGGTTGCGCATGAGGTCGAGGATCTCGGCCTGCACCGTGACGTCCAGGGCCGTCGTCGGCTCGTCCGCGATCAGCAGCAGCGGGTCGCACGAGATGGACTGCGCGATCATCGCGCGCTGGCGCTGGCCCCCCGAGAGCTGGTGCGGATACTTGTTGAACGACTGCTCGGGGTTCGGCATCTCGACCATGCGCAGCAGTTCGATCGCGCGCTCCTTGGCCGCCGACGGAGCGATCGCGCGGTCGTGCGAGCGAAGCGCCTCACTGATCTGGAAGCCGATGGTGTACACCGGGTTCAGAGCGGTCATCGGCTCCTGGAAGATGACCGAGATCTCGTTGCCGCGGAGGGCGCGAAGCTCGCTCTCGTCGACGCCGCGCAGTTCCCTGCCCAGAAGCTTGATGGAGCCGGTGACGCGGGAGTTCTCCGGCAGCAGACCGAGCAGCGACATCGAGCTGGTGCTCTTGCCCGAACCCGACTCGCCGACGATCGCGAGCACCTCGCCGCGACGGACGACGTAGTTCATGTCGACGGCGGCCGGGTAGAACTCCCCCTCCACCCAGAACTCGACCCCGAGGTTGGACACCTCGAGAACGGTCTCGGGGAGACCCTGGTGCGCGTGCGCGGTGCTCGCCTGGATGCCCGAGGTGTCAGTCATTGCCGGATTCCGATCTGAGAAGCTTGAGGTCATGTCGTTTGAGGAAGTCGATTACCGCCCCGTGTTCGGTCGCGTGCTCGCCGTGATCATGGGGATCGTGTGCGCCGTGGGACTGGCCTCCCTCGTGTGGAGCGGGCCGGGTGATCTGCTGCGCTACGGCTGGCCGATCGCCCTGGTGGCCGTGGTGGCGTGGGCGCTGTTCTGGAAGCCCCGGCTGCACATCCAGGTGCACGGGATCACGGTGGTCAACCCGTTCCGCACCTTCTTCGTGCCGTGGCCGGCCATCCACGCGATCGACACACGCTACTCGCTGTCGCTGCAGACGGCGCGCCGCCGCGTGTCGGTGTGGGCGACGCCCGCGCCCGGTCGCCATCGGCTCTTCGGCCTGTCTCGTGCCGACTTCGACGGCGTCTCCGCGTCGGCACGAGGCGCGCACGGGAGTCTGCGACCGAGTGACGCGTCGAGCGTCCCCAGCGGCAACCTCGCGCAGGTGATCCGTCAGCACTGGGACCGCCTCGAGTCCGAGGGGGCCTTCGCCCACGGGGAGGACCCGGAGGCCGCGACGGTGACGTGGCACTGGGCGAGCCTGACCACCGTCGCGCTCCTTGCGGCCGCGACGGTGATCGGTCTGATGTTCTGAGCGCACGTCATCGCTCCGGATCGAGCGGCTCGTGCCGTCCGTCACCGGGCTCCTCGGGGCGGGGATCGTGATAGTTGGTCACATCTCCCGTGAACACGGCTTCGCCGCCGACGGTCACGGTGTGCTGCTCGCCGCCCTCCGAGCCGGCGGCCCCGGCGGCGATGGGCGCCACCGGTCCCCCGGCGCGACCGGCACGAGCCATCGCGCGTTCGCTCGGCATCTTCTTCTGACGCGGGTCGAAGGCGTCACGCAGTCCGTCGCCGATGAAGTTGATGCACAGCGCGATCGCGATGATGAACAGGCCCGGCCACCAGAACAGCCACGGCCGTGTCGAGAAGGCGGCCTGGTTGTCCGACACGAGCTTTCCGAGCGACGTGTCCGGCGACTGCACACCGAAGCCGAGGAAGCTCAGAGCCGACTCGAGGAGGATGGCACCGGCCATCAGCAGCGTCGCGTTGACGACGATCACGCCGACGGCGTTGGGCAGGATGTGGCGGAAGATGATCCGCCGGTCCCGCGCACCCGACACCCGCGCCGCGTCGACGAACTCGCGCTCGCGCAGGCTCAGGAACTCGCCTCGCACCAGGCGCGCCATCGACGTCCACGCGAACAGGCCGATCACGACGCCGAGCACCGCGGCGCCGAGGTTGCCGAACGCGTTGCCGAGCACCGAGCCGATCACGATGAGCGGGATGGTGATGACGATGTCGGTGAAGCGCATCAGGACCGAGTCGGTGGCCTTGCGGTAGTAGCCCGCGAGCGCCCCGATGACGACACCGATGACGGTCGCCACGACTCCGGCGATGACCATCACCATGATCGACTGCTGCGCACCGCGCATGACGACGGCGAAGATGTCGCGGCCGACCTCGTCCTGGCCGAAGGGGTGGTCGCCGAACTGGATGCCGGCGCCCCCGAGGAACTCCGGGAGCAGGCTCATCGTCGGGCGACCGCCGTTCTCGACGGCCGGGATCTCGGTCCAGTCGTACTGCCACCAACCGGGGATCCGGAGCCCCCACAGTGTCACCCCGACGGAGGTGAAGGCGAGCAGCACGATGAAGATGAGCACGACCATGGCCGCGAGCGCGCCGCGGTGGCGGAAGAACCGCCGACGGACGATCTGGCCCTGGCTGAGGCCCTCGGTCTCCTTCTGCTCGATGGAGACCTCGGCGCGAGCTTCCTTCTCACTGACGTTGTCGTTCTTCGTGGTGTTCACGGGTCAGCCCACCTTGATCCTGGGGTCGAGCGCGGCGTACACGAGGTCGGCGACCAGGTTGAACAGCACGGCCAGCGCTCCGGTGACGACGAAGAAGGCCATCACGGGGTTGGGGTCGACGGCGTTGAGTCCGTCGACGAAGAGGCGTCCCATCCCGGTCCAGCCGAAGACGGTCTCGGTGATCACCGCGCCGCCGACGATCGCTCCCACATCGAACGCGATGATCGTCGTGATCGGGATGAGGGCGTTGCGGAAGGCGTGGCGGACCACGA
Source organism: Microbacterium sp. UBA3394 (assembly GCF_002358725.1). NCBI lineage: Bacteria > Bacillati > Actinomycetota > Actinomycetes > Micrococcales > Microbacteriaceae > Microbacterium > Microbacterium sp. UBA3394. The sequence continues at coordinate 5,803 of NZ_DEPK01000040.1, read as the reverse complement.
CGGTGCGCTGCGTGAGGCCCTTCGCCTTCGCGGTGCGGATGTAGTCCTGGTTCATCACTTCGAGCAGGCTCGCGCGTGAGTAGCGCGTGTAGCTCGCGAACGACACGAGGATGATCGCGATCGTGGGCAGCAGCAGGTGCGTGAACAGGTCGATGCCCTGCACCCAGAAGTTGCCGCCGAGACCCGGTGTCGACGCGCCGACGGTGGCGATCGGCCGGCCTCGGATGCGGCTGGAGTTGGAGTAGGCCTCCCAGTACTGCATGTACTTCTCGAGGGCGATGAAGGCGGCAACGAGCACACCGGTGAGGGCCGCCGTGCGCACCACCGGACCGCGATCGGCGCCGCCCAGGAACCAGCCGACCGCGCCGCAGACGAGCACCGTGGCGACCGCGTAGACGACGAACAGCCCCAGGGTCATCCCGTTCAGGAGGGAGGTCATCATCGGGTAGTAGAGGGCGATGCCGGCCCCGGCGATGCCGAGGGCCACGTACAGGGCCCGACGGTTCTGCAGTCCGGTGGACACCGCTGTCACACCGAAGGCGATCCCGATCGCGAGCGCGCTGTAGACGACGATGCCGATGCTCGGGTCGGAGAACCACCGCGTCAGTGACAGGTAGGTCATCACGGCCCCGGTCGCCAGCGCGCTGATGACGAAGATGATCAGCCGGCGCTTCCAGGTGCCGCCGATGACGGACATCCAGAGCAGGCCCGCCAGGAACGAGACGACGATGATGACGGGTATCGCGAAGGTGGGGTCGGCGAGCCAGTTGTTGATCTCGATGGCGCCGTACTGCTTGAGGAGCACCGCGACCCAGAAGATCGGAAGCGAGAAGAAGAGGAAGGAGAGGAAGGTGACGAAGTAGTCGAAGCCGCTGTACTGGCGCAGGGCGGAGACGATGCCGACCGAGATGCCGAGCACGATGGCGACGATCGTCGCGGTCGTGACGAGAGTCAGCGTCGCGGTGATGGCGTTGCCGAGGAGCGCGTTGACGGGCTGACCCTGCACGCTCACGCCGAAGTCACCGCGGAAGATTCCCCCGAGCCAGAGGAAGTAGCGCAGCGGCGGGGGCACGTCGAGGTTGAGAAGCCGCGTGCGGGACTCGATGAGTTCCGCCTTGTTCGGGGCGTTGGACTGCCTGAGCTCGTCGAGGGGATCACCCGCGAACGAGGTCAGGATGTACATGAGGAAGGTCGCGGCGAAGAGCACGAAGATCGACGCGATCAGTCGCCGGATGATGAATGAAGCCATGGTGTGGCTGCCTGCCTATCGGTCTGTCAGCACAAGCGTGCGGCCCGGGGGCTCCCCGAGCCGCACGCTCGATCACTGAGAAGTGTACGTGCGGGCGGCGGGCCTGGGCCCGCGCCCACCCGGTTCGCCGCTACCGTCAGGTCGCGGCGAACCGGTGCGGATCACTCCTCGGTGGCGCTGTCGGTGACTGCCCAGTCCCAGGCGTTCCAGAAGATCGTCGGGGCGAGGATCGACGGGTCGATGTTCTCCACGCGATCGCTGAAGGCCGTGACCTCAGGGAACTGGTAGATCGTCACGCCGTAGTAGTCCTCCCACAGCAGGCGGTCCATCTCGACCTGAAGATCGATCTGCTCCTGCGGGTCGAAGGTCACGTTCAGCTGCGAGATGATGCTGTCGACCTCCTCGTTGGAGTAGAAGTTCAGGTTGTTGATGCCGTTGGTGACGAACGTCGGCAGCGAGTTGGTGACGCCCAGGCTCGTGGACTGCCATCCGAACAGCGACGCGTCGTAGGCGCCGGGCGTTCCGAGCAGACCGCCCCACTCCTCCGAACCGCAGTCGGTGACATCGAAGCCGGCCTCGTTGGCCGACGCCTGGATGAGCGCGAACTCGTTGACGCGGCGCGGGTTGTTGGAGGCGTAGAGGATGCAGACCGAGGTGTCGGTGACACCCGACTCCTCGAGCAGCTGACGCGCGCC
>NZ_DEPK01000040.1:3280-3474 GCF_002358725.1 Microbacterium sp. UBA3394 | reverse complement strand
TAGCCCTCGGCGCCCGGAACGAACAGCTGCGAGTCGCGCAGGATCGCGTCGTCGCCGATGATCGGCTTGATCAGCGTGTCGACGATCTCCTGTCGCGGAATCGTCATCATGAACGCCTCGCGCACCTGCGGGTTGCTGAAGATGTTCTCGGGGTTCTTGCCGTTGTCGAACTGCAGGTCGACGTGCTCGTACGT
>NZ_DEPK01000040.1:0-2901 GCF_002358725.1 Microbacterium sp. UBA3394 | reverse complement strand
GTGATGTCGGCGGTCGCCTGCGGCTGGATGATGTCGACGTCACCGTTCTCCAGCGCCTGCACCGCAGCGAGCGGGTCGGGGATGAAGCGGATGGTGATCTCTTCGATGTTCGGCGAGTTGTCACCGGCGTACTCGGGGTTCGCGGTGAGGGTGACGTACTGGTCGGCGACGTAGTCGCTGATCATGTACGGCCCGCTCGCGGTCACGAGGTCGGTGTCCTCCGGCATCTCGGTGAAGTTGAAGCCCGAGTTCCAGAAGGAGGCCATCGGCGCGAGCGCGGCGGCGTCTTCGGACTCGATCGCGTCGAGCACGGCCTGCTTGGCCTCGTCCGCATCCTCGATGTCGAGGGACTTCTCGGCGATGATGTGGGCCGGAAGCGGCGAGGTGAAGACCAGGTCCCAGTCCACGAACGGCTCGTTGAAGGTCATCGTGATCGACCGGCCGTCGTCGCCGATCTCCGGGGTCTCCGTGACCAGGCCCATGCCCGAGTCGGGAGTCGCACCCGAGTCGAAGTAGACGACGTCGGTCGGGAACGCGTCGGTGAACTCACCGGTGTCGGGGTCGACGAAGTCGTTCGGGTCGAAGTCCGGCGTGTCCAGCGCGCGCGAGAGCGCGGCCCAGTTCAGCATCAGGTCGGCGGCGTCCACAGGAGTGCCGTCGGACCAGTTGACGCCCTCGGCGACGGTGTAGGTGACCGTGAGCGGGTCTTCCGACACCAGCTCGTAGGTGCCGAACGAGGTGTTCTGCACGAGCTCCGGGGTGTTGTTGTAGTAGTTGAACCCGTCGAGCACCAAGTAGTTGATGTTGTTGTTCGCCGTGGCGTTTCCGAACGACGTGTTGCCGTTCATCGAATAGAACGCCTGGTTCCATGCGGCGGTGATGGATGATCCCTCGACCAGACCCGAGTCGCCGCTGTCGCCGCCGGGCGCGCAGCCCGAAACCACCAGGGCTCCGACCGCGGTGAGGCCCACCGCCGTCGCGAAGCGCTTGATTCTCACTATTCCTCCTGTGCAGGTTTATGCGCCTGACCCCGGGTATGACCCGGCTCAGGCGCGGATGGGAAAACCCTAAGCACGGGGTGGGAGATGGTCAAAACATCCTTGGCAAACGTTACAGAGCCTTAACTCAAGGCGACCGGAATGTGACAATCTGACAACGTGACGCCGTCCCCCGCTCCCGACTCTGCACGTTTCGGCAACGCTCGCACGTGGTGGGAGATCGGTCTGGTCCTCGCCGTGACCGTGGGACAGTCCGCCGTCTACAGCCTGCTCACCCTCGTGCGACGCCTCCTGGTCGAGACCCCGCTCGGGCAGCAGGAGGCGCAGCTGAACACCGCGCGCGACGACCTCGCGCTGTGGGATGCCCTCTATCGGCTGCTCGACGTCTTCTTCGATCTCGCCCTGGTCGCGCTCGTGGTCTACCTGCTGTGGGAACCCGGCAAGAGCGCACTGCGCCGGATCGGCCTGGACTTCTCCCGCTTCGGCGGCGACCTCGGCCGCGGCGTGCTCCTGACGGCCGTGATCGGCATCCCCGGGCTGGCGCTCTACGCCGCCGGACGCGCCCTCGGGGTCACCGTCTCGGTGGTGGCCTCGCCCCTCGACGCGGCATGGTGGACGATTCCGCTCCTCGCCCTGTCAGCGCTCCGGGCGGGACTGACAGAGGAGGTCATCTTCATCGGCTATCTCTTCGATCGGCTGCGGCGCGTGGGGTGGTCGACGTGGACGATCATCCTCTCGACCGCCGCCCTGCGCGGCGCGTACCACGCCTACCAGGGCTTCGGAGCGATCGTCGGCAACATCGCGATGGGTGTCGTCTTCGGCTGGTGCTACCACCGCTGGGGTCGCGTCATGCCTCTCGTGATCGCCCACACGCTGCTCGACGTCGTCGCCTTCGTCGGCTATCCGCTGGCGGTCACCCTTTGGCCGGCCCTCTTCTGACCCCCGACCGCCGAGACCCGGGTGTCGGACGCGAACCCGGGTCTCGCGACGGGGTCAGGCGAAGGCCTTCGGCGGCGGACAGGCGCAGACGAGATTGCGATCGCCGTAGGCCTGGTCGATGCGACGCACCGGCGGCCAGTACTTCGTGCGCACGAGGCTGCGAACGGGGAAGACCGCGGTCTCACGGGAGTAGGGATGCGGCCAACCGGCCGCGGCGATCGATGCCGCCGTGTGCGGGGCGTTCACGAGGGGGTTGTCGCCGACCGGCCACTCCCCCGTCGCGACGCGGTCGGCCTCGCCCTTGATCGCGATCATCGCCTCGACGAACCGGTCGAGCTCCGCAAGGTCTTCCGACTCGGTCGGCTCGACCATGAGGGTGCCCGCCACCGGGAACGACATCGTCGGGGCGTGGAAGCCGTAGTCGATGAGTCGCTTGGCGACGTCGTCGACCGTGATGCCCGTCGACTCGCGCAGCGGGCGGAGGTCGAGGATGCACTCATGGGCGACGAGGCCGTTCTCCCCGGCGTAGAGCACCGGGAAGTGGTCCTTCAGTCGCGCCGCGATGTAGTTCGCCGCCAGCACCGCCGACGCCGTGGCCTCGGTGAGGCCCCGCGTTCCCATGAGGCGCACATACGCCCAAGAGATCGGCAGGATCGACGCCGAACCGTACGGCGCCGCGGAGACGGGGCCGCCGTCGAACACGTGTCCGCCGGCATGTTCGGCCCGCTGCGCCTGCGCGTGCGACGGCAGGAACGGGGCGAGGTGGGCTTTCGCGGCGACGGGTCCGACGCCCGGACCGCCGCCGCCGTGCGGGATCGCGAAGGTCTTGTGCAGGTTCAGGTGCGAGACGTCGCCGCCGAGGTCTCCGAAGCGGGCGAAACCCAGCAGGGCGTTGAGGTTCGCGCCGTCGACGTAGACCTGACCGCCGGCGTAATGCACGGCCCGTGTGATCTCGATGACGTCG
>NZ_DEPK01000221.1:4411-8414 GCF_002358725.1 Microbacterium sp. UBA3394 | reverse complement strand
CACCAGGTCGCCGGTGAGCGCCAGAATGTATCGGTCGAGCACGTCGGTGCTGTCGGTGCGCCACGTCGCCTCGTATCCGCGCGCCCCGCTCGCGTTGGCGTAGGTGGCGAAGAAGTACCAGGAGTTCCACAACGGCAGCAGGAATTCCCGCACGCCGGCACGGATGCCCTCCTCGGTGACGACGAGGTTCCCGCCGCGCAGCACCGGACTGGACATCAGGAACCAGCGCATGGCGTCCGAACCGTCGCGATCGAAGACCTCGCTCACATCGGGGTAGTTCCGCAGCGACTTGGACATCTTCTGCCCGTCGCTGCCGAGCACGATGCCGTGACAGGAGACCCCGGTGAACGCGGGGCGGTCGAACAGCGCACACGAGAGCACGTGCATCACGTAGAACCAGCCGCGGGTCTGCCCGATGTACTCGACGATGAAGTCGGCGGGCGCGTGCTCGTCGAACCACTCCTGGTTCTCGAACGGATAGTGCACCTGCGCATACGGCATCGAGCCCGAGTCGAACCACACGTCGAAGACATCCTCGATCCGGCGCATCATGGACTGCCCGGTCGGGTCATCGGGATTCGGCCGCGTGAGGTCGTCGATGTAGGGCCGGTGTAGGTCGACCTCGCCCGCCTCGTTGCGCGGCAGCGCACCGAAGTCGCGCTCGAGCTCATCGAGCGAGCCATAGGCATCGACGCGCGGATACTCGGGGTCATCGCTCTTCCAGACCGGGATCGGCGAGCCCCAGTACCGGTTGCGGCTGATCGACCAGTCCCGCGCGCCCTCGAGCCACTTTCCGAACTGCCCGTGCTTGACGTTCTCGGGTGCCCAGGCGATCTGCTGGTTGAGCTCCATCAGCCGGTCCTTGATCTGGGTCACGCGCACGAACCAGCTCGAGACGGCCTTGTAGATCAGGGGGTTCCGGCAGCGCCAGCAGTGCGGGTAGGAGTGCTCGTAGCTGGCCTCGCGCAACAGGCGGCCGCCATCGCGCAGCAGGCGGATGAGCGGACGGTTGGCGTCCATCCAGAGCTCGCCGGCCACATCCGTCACGTGCGGCAAGAAGCGACCACCCTCGTCGAGCGAAAGGAGCGTCGGGATGCCGGCGGCCTCCGAGACACGCTGGTCGTCTTCACCGTAGGCCGGGGCCTGGTGGACGATGCCGGTTCCATCGCTGGTGGTGACGTAGTCGTCGACCAGGATCTGCCACGCGTTCTGAGTCCCCCAGGTCTCGGCATCCGCGTAGTAGTCGAACAGTCGGTCGTAGGAGACGGCAGCGAGCTCCGAGCCCAGGACGCTGCGCGAGACCGCCGCGCGGGCATCCTCGACACTCTCGTAGCCGAGGTCCTTCGCGTAGCCGGCGAGCAGGTCTTCGGCCAGCAGGTATTCGTGCGCGGTCGCCTCGACCGCGTCATCCGGCGCTCCGCCCGACGCGCGGTGCACGTCGGCCGCGCCGTTCGGACCACCCGGAACGACCACGTACCGGATGTCGGGACCGACCGCGAGCGCGAGGTTCGTCGGCAGGGTCCACGGGGTCGTCGTCCAGGCGAGCGCCCGGACCGCGGTGAGCCCGAGAGCTTCGGCCTTCGCACCGACCAGCGGGAAGGTCACCGTGACCGAGGGATCCTGGCGCATCTTGTAGACGTCGTCGTCCATGCGCAGCTCGTGGCTCGACAGCGGCGTCTCGTCGCGCCAGCAGTACGGTAACACTCGATAGCCCTCGTACGCGAGCCCCCTGTCGTAGAGGCTCTTGAAGGCCCAGAGGACCGACTCCATGTAGCCGGCGTCGAGCGTCTTGTAGCCGCGTTCGAAGTCGACCCAGCGCGCCTGGCGGGTGACGTAGTCCTCCCACTCCCTGGTGTACGTCAGCACCGACTCGCGAGCCTTCGCGTTGAACGTGGCGATGCCCATCGCCTCGATCTCGCTCTTCTCGGTGATGCCGAGCTGCTTCATGGCCTCGAGTTCCGCGGGCAGCCCGTGGGTGTCCCATCCGAAGACGCGATCGACTCTCTTGCCGCGCATGGTCTGGAAGCGCGGGAAGAGATCCTTGGCGTAGCCGGTGAGGAGGTGACCGTAGTGAGGTAGTCCGTTGGCGAAGGGCGGGCCGTCGTAGAAGACCCACTCCGGCGCACCGTCGCGCTGCGCGATCGAGGCCCGGAAGGTGTCGTCTTCGGCCCAGAAGGCGAGGGTCTGCTGTTCCAGGTCGGGGAATCGCGGGCTCGGCTGCACGTCGGCGGCCGGGCCGAAGGAGGATCGGGGGTAGGTCATCGCACTCTCGCAGGTTCTCGTCCTGCGGGGACGATCCACCCGTCGGGAGAACCGCGGTACCACCCCGCGTGCCGCTCGACCCGCGTGTCGCGAGCCGGGGCCACTCTCACAGCGGCTGTGACGGGCCTGACCCGCTCGGTTCTAGTGATCCCGCCGCACGATCGTGCGCGAACGGCGGAACGTTCTTCCGAGGACTCCCCGGTGATGGCCGGATCGATGTCTGTTCGGACATTCTACGCCGATCGGCGGCCCGCGTTTCGTCTCGTCGCTTCGCTCCTCGCTCAACGACCCAGGAGGGCGACCCGCGTTTCGTCTCGTCGCTTCGCCCCACGCTCAACGACCCAGGCGGGGCCGCCCGCGTATCGTCTCTTCGCTCAACGACCCGGAGGCGCGGCTTCTGGTCGTTGAGCGAGCGGAGCGAGACGAAACGCGGGTGAACCCTCCCGGACGCCGATCCTCTCCCCCGATGCCGCCTTTCTGGACTCGTGCCACAATTGACGCTCGTGACATCCTCCCCCGCATCCACAGCTCCGACCTCCACTCCGCGCCGCGTGGCGTGGGCCTCGATGGTCGGCACGTCGCTCGAATCGTTCGACTTCTACGTCTTCGCGTACTTCTCCGCCTTCTTCCTCGGCCCGCTCTTCTTCTCGCCGCTCGGCGAGTTCGGGGCTACGCTCACGTCGTTCCTGACGATCGCGCTCGCGTTCGTCGTGCGCCCCATCGGCGCGGTGCTCTTCGGCTACATGGGCGATCGCCTGGGGCGGCGCGCGACTCTGCTGTGGACCATCGGCATCATGGGCGTCGCGACGGGCCTCATCGGGATGCTGCCCACCTACGCGCAGGCCGGATGGCTGGGTGCGGCTCTCCTCATCGCGCTCCGCATCGCACAGGGCCTGTCGCTCGGCGGCGAGTGGGGCGGATCCATCCTCATCGCGACCGAGCACTCCTCCCCCGTGCGTCGCGCGTTCTTCGCGGCCATCCCGCAGCTCGGCTCACCGGTCGGGTCCATCCTCTCCGCCACCGTGTACATCGTGATGACCCAGGTGCTCAGCGCCGAGGATCTCGCAGCGTGGGGCTGGCGCGTCCCGTTCCTGCTGGCCATACCGCTCCTCGCCGTCTCGCTCTACCTGCGTCTGACGATCACCGAGACGCCGGTCTTCCGCGACGTGGTCGCCGAGGGTCGCCGCGACCGGGTGCCGTTCGTGACGATGTTCGCCCGGCGTCCGCTCGCGATCGTGGTCGCCATCGGCGCGGCACTGCTCGGCATCGGCTCCTACTCGCTGATGAACACGTACACGGTCAACTACGGTGTCGCCCAGCTCGGATTCGCCTACCAGGACCTTCTGGTCGCCACGACCATCGGCGGTCTGCTGCAGCTGGTCACGATCCCTCTCTTCGGGTGGTGGTCCACCCGCATCGGGTCCGCCCGTGTGGTGATGTGGGGCGCACTCGGCACACTTCTGATCACGTTCCCGATGTACTTCCTGCTGCAGTTCGCCACCTTCCCGATCCTCGTGGGCACGATGATCATCGGCGGCATCCTGCCGACGATGGCGTGGGCCGCACTCGGCGGACTCATGAACGACCTCTTTCCCGATCACTTCCGCTACTCGGCCCTCTCGCTGTCGTACGCCATCGCCGCGACCGTGAGCGGATTCGTGCCCGCGCTCACCCTCGCCCTGGGCGAGGCCACCGCCTATGCCTGGTGGCACCCCGGGATCGTCCTGGCGATCATGTCGGC
>NZ_DEPK01000221.1:0-4005 GCF_002358725.1 Microbacterium sp. UBA3394 | reverse complement strand
CGGCCTCAGCGAGGGGCCGTCCTGCGTCGGTAGACTGTGCGCACCCGCACATTCAGGCACGCTCACACAGTGCCGCCCATACCGCGCAAGGAGCACCATGGCCGAGATCCCCGACAAGCCCGCCCTCGAAGGTCTCGAAGACAAGTGGGATGTCGCCTGGAACGCTGCGGGAACGTACCGGTTCGACCGCGCGCGGGCCGCGGCTGCCGGACGCGGCGGGGTGTACTCGATCGACACACCCCCGCCGACGGCGTCGGGAAGCCTCCACATCGGCCACGTCTTCAGCTTCACGCACACCGATATCACGGCGCGATACGAGCGGATGCGCGGCAAGGCCGTCTTCTATCCGATGGGCTGGGACGACAACGGCCTGCCCACCGAGCGCCGTGTGCAGAACTACTACGGCGTGCGGTGCGATCCCTCCCTCCCCTATGACGCGTCGTTCACGCCGCCGTTCGAGGGGACGACGAAGACGATCAAGCCCGCCGACCAGGTGCCGGTCAGCCGCCGGAACTTCATCGAACTCTGCGAGCGTCTCACCGTCGAAGACGAGAAGCAGTTCGAAGCGGTGTTCCGCCAGCTCGGACTGAGCGTGGACTGGGATCAGACCTATCGCACGATCAGCGACGACACGATCCGCACCAGCCAGCTGGCGTTCCTGCGCAACATCGAGCGCGGCGAGGCCTATCAGGCGCTCGCACCCACACTGTGGGATGTCGACTTCCGCTCCGCGATCGCGCAGGCCGAGCTCGAGGACCGGGATCAGCAGGCGTCCTACCATCGCATCGCCTTCCACAAGAGCGACGGATCGGGTGACGTGCACATCGAGACCACGCGCCCGGAGCTGCTGCCCGCGTGCGTGGCGCTGGTCGCACATCCGGATGACGAGCGCTACCGGCCGCTGTTCGGCTCGACGGTGCGCACCCCGCTGTTCGACGTCGAGGTCCCGGTCCTGCCCCATCCGCTTGCACAGCCCGACAAGGGCTCCGGCATCGCCATGATCTGCACCTTCGGAGATGTCACAGACATCATCTGGTGGCGCGAACTCGACCTTCCGAACCGCACGATCCTGGGCAAGGACGGACGCCTGGTCGCAGAGGCCCCGGATGTCATCGTCTCCGACCGCGGCACGGCGGCCTACGCTGAGCTTGCCGGCAAGACCGTCTTCAGCGCGAAGAAGGCCGTCGTCGAGCAGCTCGAGGCCAGCGGCGAGCTCATGTCGGTGTCCGCGCCGTTCACCCATCCGGTGAAGTTCTTCGAGAAGGGCGACCGCCCCCTCGAGATCGTGTCGACGCGGCAGTGGTACATCCGCAACGGCGCCCGCGACGAGAGTCTCCGGGAGCGCCTGATCGCCTTCGGCCGCGAGATGTCGTGGCACCCCGACTTCATGCGCGTACGCTACGAGAACTGGACCGGTGGACTCACCGGGGACTGGCTCGTCTCACGTCAGCGCTTCTTCGGCGTGCCGATCCCGGTGTGGTACGGGCTCGATGCCGAGGGCGAACGCGACTACTCGCGTGTGCTCACCCCCGACCCGCAGAGTCTGCCGGTGGATCCGACCATCGACGTGCCCACCGGCTTCACCGAGGACCAGCGCGGGATGCCGGGCGGATTCGATGCCGAGCGCGACATCTTCGACACGTGGGCGACGTCTTCTCTCACCCCGCAGCTCGTGGGGGGCTGGGAGCGGGATCCCGAGCTGTGGGACCTCGTCTCGCCCTTCGACCTCCGACCGCAGGGCCAGGACATCATCCGTACCTGGTTGTTCTCCACGATGCTCCGAAGCGTGCTCGAGGACGACCGTGCGCCGTGGACCGATGCCGCCATCTCGGGCTTCATCGTCGACCCCGACCGCAAGAAGATGTCCAAGTCGAAGGGCAACGTGGTCACACCTGCCGACATCCTGTCCCGGCATGGTTCGGATGCGGTGCGATACTGGGCGGCTTCGAGTCGTCTCGGCGCCGACGCCGCCTTCGATCCGCAGAACCCGACGCAGGTGAAGATCGGCCGGCGCCTCGCGATCAAGATCCTGAACGCCGCGAAGTTCGTCCTGTCCTTCCCTGTTCCCGACGGCGCGCAGATCACCCACGCCCTCGACGCCTCGATGCTCGCCACTCTCGACGTCGTCGTCGCCGAGGCCACGCGCGCCCTCGACGCCTACGACCACGCGCGGGCGCTGGAGGTCACCGAGTCGTTCTTCTGGACCTTCTGCGACGACTACCTCGAGCTGGTCAAGGAGCGCGCCTATGACCGAACCGATGTCGGGCAGCCTTCCGCCGCGCTTGCCCTCCGCACGGCCCTGTCGACGTTGCTGCGCCTTCTCGCCCCGGTCGTGTCGTTCGCGACGGAGGAGGCGTGGTCGTGGTTCGAGGATGGATCCATCCACACCTCGGCGTGGCCCGAGACCGGCGACGGCGACGGCGACCCGGCGGTGCTCGCAGCGGTCGGGGCCGCGCTCATCGGCATCCGCCGAGCAAAGACCGAGGCCAAGGCGTCGCAGAAGACTCCGGTCACCCGCCTAGTTCTGGGGGCGCCTGCCGACCGGCTGGAGGCGCTGCGCCTGGCGGAGGGCGACCTGAAGGCTGTGGGACGGATCGAGGATCTGACCTATGTGGAAGCGACCGAGACCACGGTCGTCGAGATCGAGCTCAGGGAGGTCTGATGAGACTCGGAACACGATGGACCTCGGGAGAGGAACCGCCGGAGGCGGTCCCCGAGAGCCTGCGCGAGGGAATCGCGGGGGTGGATGCCACCATCCCCGTCGACGTCCTCGGCGCGCCGAGACCACGATGGACGCTGACATGGCTGGAGGGCAAGCCGATCGCCGAGCTGGCCAACGGCGTGCTCGTCGAGCTCGACGACGAGGGCAACGCCGTGGTGCGCCACGCGTCGGACGACGAGTCGCCCTGAGGCGCTCATCCGCCTGACGCGAGCGCTCACCACGCTCACCCGGGCGGGATGACGACGCCCGCGGACGCCTGAGCGCGCGCACGGAGATCGTGATGACGCGATTCGATCGCCACCGCTTCCGCGAAAGCGGCACGTTGCCGTCGCGCGATGCGCGCAGCCACGAGGGCGGCCAGGCGACGCGAGAAGCTCAGGAGCACGCGATCGACCGCGGTCGGTGCGGACGCGTGCGAGACCTCGACGAGAGTGGTCATCACGATTCCTTCAGATCGGTGAGCGGGAAGAGGTCGGCTCGGATGGAGACCAGTCGGACGCCCTCGCCGACCTGATCGCGATGGCGCTCGACGGCATCGTCGATCAGCTCCATGATCCGGTGCGACAGATCTCGCAGCTGCTCGGGCGTCAGACGAGCCGTGGCCGTGGAGACCATCGCTCCGTCCGCCCAGGCATCCTCCAGCGCGTCATCGGGCTTCATCACGAAGTCGAGCAGCCGCTCCTGCCGGTGGCGAAAGAATTCGCTCATCACCAGCTGCGTCGCGGACCGTTCGGAGGGCGAGGTGGCTCCGGCGGGGTTGGTGAACGACACTCCACCGATCGGTCGTTCCCACCACCGTTCGCGCGCCGATCCACGGTCGACGCACTCGCGGATGAGGTCGTGCTTCGCGAGCGCCCGCAGGTGATAGCTCGTCGAACCGGTTGACTCGCCGAGGTGTTCGGCGAGCGTGCTGGCGGTCTGCGGACCGTACTGGCTCAGAATGTCGTAGATCCGCACCCGGAGAGGATGGGCGAGCGCGCGGAGAGCACCGGCCTCGAGCACCCGGTCGTTGCTGTGGTGCGCCGGTGACCGGGTGACATCGGCCCTCTTGTCGTCCATGGCTCGAGCATAAAACCACCAAGACTTCTTTGCAAGCATCTCTTTGCAAATAAGTCTTGGTGAAGGGGTGCTGGCCGAATAGGGTGGATGAATGGTCCACGAGAATCCTCTGCTCTCCCCGTCCACGCTCCCCTATCGCCTGCCGGACTACGCACGAATCCGACCCGAGCACTATCTCGCCGCGTTCGAGCGGGCTTTCGCGGAGCACCTGCGGGAGATCGAGC
>NZ_DEPK01000220.1:0-3705 GCF_002358725.1 Microbacterium sp. UBA3394 | reverse complement strand
CTGGCGCTCACCGGCGACCTGGTGCGCGGCGTCGCCGACGATCTCGAGGGACTGGACTCCACGACGGCGGCCGCGCGCCTGCGTGACTTCGCCGAGGTGCTGACCAACTGGTACATCCGCCGCTCGCGGGACCGGTTCTGGGTGGGCGTGACCGACGATCCCGCCAGCAGAGACGCCTTCGACACGCTGTACACGGTGCTCGAGACCCTCGCGCGGGTTGCGGCGCCCCTGCTGCCGCTGGTGTCGGAGCACGTCTGGAAGGGCGTGACCGGCGGACGCAGCGTGCATCTGCAGGACTGGCCGGATGCCTCGGCCTTCGCCCCGGCGGCCGACATCCGCTCGGCGATGGATGCCGTGCGCGAGGTCTCGAGCGCGGCGAACGCCCTGCGAAAGCGCGAGGGGCTTCGCGTGCGGCTTCCGCTCGCGGCGCTGACGGTCGTCGTGCGAGACGCCGCCGCGCTGGTGCCGTTCGAGGCGATTCTGCGCGAGGAGCTGAACGTCAAGGCCGTCGAACTGATCGAGCTCGACGAGGCCGTCGCCGAGCGGTACGGCATCAGCCGTCGGCTGAGCGTGAACGCCCGAGCCGCCGGCCCGCGACTGGGCAGACGCGTTCAACACGTGATCGCCGGCGCCAGAGCCGGCGTCTGGGAGGAGATCGACGGCGCGGTGGTCGTGGACGGCATCGCGCTCGAAAGCGGCGAGTACGACCTCACGCTGGAGGCGGGAGGCGTCGCCGAGGGCGTGGCCATCTCGCTGCTTGCCGACGGCGGCTTCGTCCTGCTGGACACCGTCACGACCCCCGAGCTGGAGGCGGAGGGACTGGCCCGCGACATGATCAGGGCGGTTCAGGAGACCCGCAAGGCGGCAGGATTCGAGGTGAGCGACCGCATCCGCCTGGAGCTGCTGTTCGCCGACGCGGGCGATCTGGCCAAGGTGGAGTCGGCGTTCGAGATCGCCGACGTCGCCGGCGAGACGCTCGCCCGTGAGCACGTCCTCGGGGACACCGCGACCGGATCGTCGATGGAGTTCGAGACCACCGTGACCGCGGGCACCTATGCGAACGCCGGCGTCGTCACGGTCCGCGTTTCCCGGATGGAGGCGATTCGATGACCGATCGGGAAAGAGCGGACGCCGTTTACGCGGCGCTTCTGGACCGCGCCGGCGAGCGATGGGTGCAGCCGCGGATCGAGCGCACTCAGCGGGTGCTCGACCTGCTCGACAATCCGCAGCGCACCTATCGCGTGGTGCACATCACGGGCACGAACGGAAAGACCTCGACAGCCCGCATGATCGAGGCGCTCGTGCGTGCGCACGGGCTCCGCACCGGCCTGTTCACGAGTCCCCACCTCGACCGCTTCACCGAGCGCATCCTGGTCGACGGTGAGCCGATCCACGACGCGGCCGTCGCCGACGCCTGGGACGAGATCGATCCCTTCGTGGGGATGATCGATGCCGAACTCGTCGCCGAGGGGGAGGACCCGCTGACGTTCTTCGAGCTCCTGACGGTGCTCGCGTTCGTCGCTTTCGCCGATGCCCCCGTCGACGTGGCGGTCATCGAAGTCGGCATGGGGGGCTCGTGGGACTCCACCAACACCGCCGACGGCGACGTGGCTGTGCTCACTCCGGTGGGCATGGACCACGCCGACCGCCTCGGCGAGACCCCGGCCGAGATCGCGACCGTGAAGGCCGGGATCGTGAAGGACGGCGCGCTGGTTGTCTCCGCGCGGCAGGACCCCGAGGTGGAGGCGGTCATCCGCGCCGCGGCCATCGCGCGCGGTGCCAGGGTCGCGTTCGAGGGTCGCGAATTCGCCCTGACCGAGGCTCGGCTCGCCGTCGGTGGCCAGCAGCTGACCGTGCAGGGACTCGCGGGACGCTACGAGGGGGCGTACCTGCCGGTGTACGGGTCGCATCAGGGGCGAAACGCCGCTCTGGCGATCGCCGCCGTCGAGATGCTTCTCGGTGCCGGCGGACGGGCGATCGCGGAGGACGTGCTCGCCGAGGCGCTGACCGTCGTCACCTCTCCGGGCCGGCTGCAGCTGCTCGGCACCGCGCCGACCGTGCTCGTCGACGCGGCCCACAACCCTCACGGCGCCGCAGCGCTGGCCACCGCGCTGCGCGAGTCCTTCGCGTTCGAGGAGTGGGGCGTGGTGCTCGGCGTGCTCGCCGACAAGGATGCCGCCGGCATCGTCGCGGCCCTCGCACCGATCGCCACGCGCGTCTTCGTGACCGCGCCCGCCTCGGACCGCGCCGGTGACCCGGATGCCCTGGCTGATCTCGCGGAGGCCGCGGGGCTGGACGTCACCGTGCACGGTGATCTTCCGTCCGCCGCCGACGAGGCCCGGGCCTGGGCGGTCGAGTCCGCTCAGCGTGCAGTGGTCATCGCGGGCTCGGTGGTGCTCGCCGGCGAAGCGATCGCGGTATCGGTCGCCGAGGGATGGAAGCGCGGTGGCGCCGATGCGTGAGCCCCGAGTGAGGCGTTCGCGAGGAGCGGCCGAGTCGCTCGGGGCGGTGGTGCTCGGATTCGAATCGATCATCGTCTTCCTCGGTGGACTGGTCGTGTTCGGGCTGCGCGCCCTCCCGGGGTCGATCCCGCCCTGGTGGGGGATCGTCGGCGGCACGATCGTCGCACTGGCGATGGTCGTCACCGCTGGTCTCCTGCGGTACCGCGCCGGCATCGTGCTGGGGTGGGCCCTTCAGGTCGTCGTCGTCCTCGGCGGATTCCTCGTTCCCGCGCTGGTGCTGGTCGGTCTCGTTTTCGGAGCGATGTGGGCGTATGCGACCATCAAGGGGGCGGCGCTGGACCGCCGGAACGCCTCGCGTGCCGCAGACGCGGAACCCACGAACGGAGACTGAATGGCCACCGAAGAAACCCTCGTCCTCGTCAAGCCCGACGGCGTCGCCCGCGGTCTCACCGGCGTGATCCTCGCCCGGATCGAAGCGAAGGGTTACGCGCTGGTCGACCTGCGCCTGGTCGAGCCCGAGCGCGAGCGTCTCGAGCGCCATTACGCCGAGCATGAGGGCAAGCCCTTCTACGAGCCGCTGCTCGAGTTCATGATGTCGGGCCCCTCCGTGGCCATCCGGGTCGCCGGCAACCGGGTCATCGAAGGGTTCCGCTCGCTCGCGGGAACGACCGACCCGACCACGGCTGCACCCGGCACGATCCGCGGCGACCTCGGCCGCGACTGGGGCCTGAAGGTGCAGCAGAACCTCGTGCACGGGTCTGACAGCCCCGAGTCGGCTGCCCGAGAACTCGCCATCTGGTTCTGACCCTCTCCCCAGCCCGACGAAGGCGCCGCATCCCTCTGGGGATCGGCGCCTTCTCGCTGCAGCTCAGCCGAAGATCGTCTGGAAGATGTTCGGAAGGGCGTTCAGCTGCACCTGAGCCAGCAGCACGACGACCGCATAGCTGAGGATCGCCATCAGCGGCACCCAGGCCATGAGGCCTGCGGCGGCCTTGCGCACGCGCGCAGGAACCGGTGCGACGCCTGACCGCAGCAGATGGATCGTCACCGCATAGAACGACGGGATCGTCACCGCCCAGGTCACCATGCACCACGGGCACAGCGTGCCGAGGTCGAAGATGCTCTGCGCGATCAACCAGACGACGAACCCGAACGCGAACGCCATGCCCGCCCAGAAGCACCACCAGAACCAACGCGCGAAGCGCGCTCCGGCGAGGACCGCCGCGCCGACGACGATCGGTGC
>NZ_DEPK01000001.1:0-6121 GCF_002358725.1 Microbacterium sp. UBA3394 | reverse complement strand
GAGGGGATGCTGGGCCTCGTCTTCGCGGTGCTCGTCATCCTGGTCTTCCTGCTGTCGGTGCGCTCGACTCTCGTCACCGCGATCTCGATCCCGACGAGCGTGCTCATCACCTTCATCGGCATCCAGACCTTCGGCTACTCGCTGAACATCCTCACCCTCGGCGCCCTCACCATCTCGATCGGGCGCGTCGTGGACGACTCGATCGTGGTCATCGAGAACATCAAGCGCCACTACGTCGGCGACGCCGACAAGAAGTCGTCGATCCTGCTGGCCGTGCGCGAGGTCGCATCGGCGATCACGTCGTCGACGATCACCACGGTCGCGGTGTTCCTGCCGATCGCGTTCGTCGGCGACATCACCGGGGAGCTGTTCCGCCCCTTCGCGCTGACGGTCACGATCGCCATGCTGGCCTCGCTCCTGGTCGCCCTCACGATCGTGCCGGTGCTGGCGTACTGGTTCCTCAAGCCCGGCAAGCCGGTGCTCGACGAGCAGGGCCGGGCGATCGATCCCGAAGATCCTGCGGCTCCGCCGACCCGCTTGCAGAAGGGCTACCTGCCGGTCCTGCGCTGGACGCTGCGCCACTCGTGGGTGACGCTGACCCTCGCGGCGCTCGTGCTGGGAGGAACGGTCGCGGCCGCCCCGTTCATGAAGACGAACTTCCTCGGGGACTCGGGCCAGAACACCTTCACGATCAGCCAGACGATCGGTGCGGCCCCGAGCCTCGAGGCCGAGGCGGCCGCCGCCGAGCAGGTCGAGGACGCCCTCGCCGACATCGACGGCATCGACACCGTGCAGGTCTCGATCGGCACGACCGGTTCGTCGCTGAACGACGCGTTCTCCGGGGGCGGCGCTGGCATCACCTACTCGGTCACCACCGACGAGGACGCCGACCAGGTGGCTCTCCGCGAAGAGGTCACCGACGCGGTGGGAGACCTCACGGATGCCGGCGACATCGTCGTGTCCGCAGCCGGCGGTGGGGGGTTCGGCTCGAGCGACATCGAGATCGACGTCACCGCCCCCGATTCCGCGACGCTTCAGGAGGCGACCGACGACGTCGTCGCCGCGACCACCGATCTCGACGGCATCAGCCAGGTGGCCAGCAACCTGTCGGCGTCGCTGCCCTACATCGCCGTGGTGGTCGATCGGGATGCGGCCGCCGAGAGCGGCCTGTCGGAGGTCGCCGTGGGCGCCCTGGTGTCCAACACCATGCAGCCGCAGTCGATCGGCTCGATCGAGATCGATGACACCGCGGTCACCGTCTACCTCGATGCCCCCGACCCGCCCGCGACCCTCGAGGAGCTGCGCGACCTGCAGGTTCCGACCGCGACCGGGCCGATCGCGCTCGAGGAGATCGCGTCGGTCGAGCAGACCGAGGGTCCGACCTCGATCACCACCGAGCGCGGGCAGCGCACGGCGACCGTCACGGTCACACCGTCGACGGACGACCTCACGGCGGCGACGGCCACCGTGACCACCGCGCTGGACGACCTCGAACTGCCGCAGGGCGCCGACGCCGAGCTCGGCGGCGTCGTCACCCAGCAGACCGACGCCTTCGCGCAGCTCGGTCTCGCACTGCTTGCGGCGATCCTGATCGTCTACATCGTCATGGTCGCGACCTTCAAGTCGCTGCGGCAGCCGCTGCTGCTGCTGGTGTCGGTGCCGTTCTCGGCCACCGGCGCGATCCTGCTGCAGATCGCCACCGGCGTGCCGCTGGGCGTCTCGTCGCTGATCGGCGTGCTGATGCTCATCGGAATCGTCGTCACCAACGCGATCGTGCTCGTCGACCTGGTGAATCAGTACCGCGAGAAGGGGTTGTCGGCGCATGACGCCACCGTCGCGGGCGGCGCGCGACGCCTGCGCCCCATCCTCATGACGGCGCTGGCGACCATCTTCGCGCTCACGCCGATGGCGCTCGGCATCACCGGACACGGCGGCTTCATCTCGCAGCCGCTCGCGATCGTCGTGATCGGCGGTCTCGTCTCGTCGACGGTGCTCACCCTGCTCGTGCTCCCGACCCTCTACAACCTCGTCGAAGGCGCGAAGGAGCGGCGCCTGGCCCGTCGCGCGGCGAAGGCCGGTTCGACGGATGCCGCCGACCGCGATGCCGAACCCGCTCTCGTGGGCGCCGGCCCCGGCGCGGCCGACGGCGTCTTCGAGACGCGTCGCGAGCGTCGCGAGCGTCACGCTGTGGCCGCGACCGCGTCGGAGGTCGCCGAGGTGGATGTGCCGATGATCGAAGAGGCGCCCGATGTCGAGACGCCGGCCGATGCGCCGGCCCCGGCGGCCGCGGCCGACGCGGCCGACCCGACGTTCGCGGACGCGCTCGATGATGCGGCTCCGGCCGTGCCTGCGGAGACGTCCGACGACGTGCCGCCCGTCGAGCAGGCGCCCGATGTCGAGGTGCCCTCCGATGCGCCCGCCCCAGAGGCCGCAGCGGACGACTCCGGTGACGATCGGGCCGAGGCGGCCGAACCGGAGGACGAGCTCGAGCCCTCGGCGGGCGATGAGGGCGGCGAGGAGTCAGCCGACGGCGATCGCCGCGACTGAGGGCTGATCGCTCACCGCGACGGCGGGATCGATGACCGCGACGGCGGTTCGATCACCACGAGGAACGGTGGGCGATCACGCCGCCAGCGTGATCGCGTCGTCGTCGTCACGCAACCGGATCGTGCGACGAAGCGGGATCGTGACTCGTGCCGCGCGTTCGGTCGCGGTCGGGCGGCGGTGGGCGGTCGGTCCGGTCGTCGGGATCCGCTGGGCGATGCGGCCGGCGCGCGGAGCACGGACGGCGGGGCGGGTGACGCCGACGGGGTCGGCGAGCTGGCTGCGTTCCGACTCCGTCGTGCGCGCGGTGATCGGGCTGCGGCGGGCGGGGCGCACGGCGCGAGCGAGACGGTGACGACGGCGCGGCTGCACGACGCGGGTGGCGGGCACCTCGGACACGGCGGCGGTCTCCGGCTCCGCCTCGACGTGTTCCGTAGCGACGGCGTCAGTCAGTTCGGCCTGCGTACGCAGGACGCGCGGGAGTGAGACGAGCCAGCATCCGACGACCGAGAAGGCGGTGAACTCGAACAGCGCGAGCGTGATGAATCCGGCGGTGAGCACGACGATGCCGGTGGCCAGCACGATCACGAACACGAGCGTGAAGCGGCGGAACACGCGAGGCAGACCGGGCAGGCCGAGGCTCCACGCGACGAGGGAGAGGAAGGACAGGCCGAGGGTGGAGGCGGCGAGGTCGTGCATGACCACGCTGACCGGAATCGGGATGAGACCCACGACCGTCATCGCCAGGCCGGCGGTGATGAGCGACCCGCGCAGTCCGCGGCGCGTGTGGCGGCCGGTGGTGGCGGGCAGGGTCATACCGATCACGACACCGTAGACGGCGAGGAGTGAGCCCGAGACGATTACGGTGGTGTTGAAGGTGCGCGCGGAGAAATCGCCGACCGTACCCAGCTGCGAGAAGTGCAGCGTCCACCAGGTGGTTTCCTTGGTGGTGAGGATCGCCGTCACGACACCGATCGCGAGAACTGCCATCGCCATGCTCCCGAAACGGTGAGCAGAGTGAAGGCGCGCCCGAGACGTCATCGTTTCGGCGAGCGTCGGTGAGACGGGTTTGAGTCGTTCCGGCGCGTCGAAGGCGGCGAGGGCGGCAGAGGTCATGAGACAACATTATTGAAATGCCTGCGCGGAAATGTACGTCTTGCGCTAATTCCATGTTATGAATTCGTGTCCTGGTGGCTCCCAGGTATCTCCCGGTAGTGTTGATCGGTCGGCTCTGGACACTGCGATGATCTGTTCGCGGGCGGTGTGTGAAGTCCTTGGGGCCGATGATGGGCGCCGACCCGGCGTGCATGACCATCATCGAAATGGCCCCGGTTGACCGGGTGATCCGTCATGAGCGGAAGCTGTTTCTCGTGCGATCACTGGCGAAAGGCATCACCATGCCCAAGAACAAGAAACCGCAGGGCGGACGCCCCGCGAAGAACTTCGAACCCCGATACGGCGCGAAGACCTCCTACCAGGACCGCAAGCGTCGTCCCGGCGAGTCCTCTTCGGGCACGACGGGCAGCCGGAGCCCCGGTCACCGCGGCTACCGCGCGGCGGAGGAGGGCTCGACCCCCAAGCGTCGTTGGACCGCTCAGGAGAGGGTCGCCCGAGATGAAGCCCGCGGCATACGCAGCCGTGCCGGGAATGATCGACCCTCGCGTGAGGATCGCCCGCGCCGTGACGACCGTGCCGGTGGGTACCGCGAGGACCGCCCGCGCCGTGACGACCGTGCCGGTGGCTACGACCGACGGAACCGCGACGACCGCTCCGGCGGCTACGAGCGCCGTGACGAGCGTGCGGGCGGCTACGGCCGTGACGAGCGTGCCGGTGGCTACGGCCGTGACGGCGGGTACGACCGTTCGCGCCGCGATGACCGCTCCGGCGGGTACGACCGTCGACAGCAGGGCGACCGATCCGAGCGTCTGCGCCGCGACGACCGCGCCGGTGGGTATCGCGGCGATCGCACCCGCCGTGATGATCGCGCCGGGGGGTACGACCGTCCGCGCCAGGACGACCGGCGGTACGACCGTCCGCGTCAGAGCGACCGCGATGAGCGCCCGCGCCGGGACGACCGTGACGACCGCGCCTTCGAGCGTCCGCGCCGTGACGACCGCCCGCGTCGGGACGACCGGGGGTACGACCGCCCGCGCCGGGAGGCGGCACCGTCGCGCGACACGGCGCGCGATGCTCATGTCGACGTCGTGCACGAGCGGCTGCAGGCCGAAGCGATCCAGGCCGACAACATCGCCGACGCGACGTTCGCCGATCTCGGTCTCGGCCAGAACATCGTCACGCGACTGACCGAACTCGGCGCCGAGAAGCCCTTCCCCATCCAGGCCGCCACGGTTGCCCCGATCCTCGAGGGTCGCGACGTGCTCGCGCGCGGCCGCACCGGTTCGGGCAAGACGATCGCCTTCGGCGCTCCGCTCGTGGAGTCGGTGCTGCGCTCGCAGGCGGGCACCCGGCGTGAATTCGGTCGCGCGCCGAAGGCACTCATCATGGCTCCGACGCGCGAACTCGCGTTGCAGATCGACCGCACGGTGCAGACGCTCGCGCGGAGCGTGGGCCTGTTCACCACGCAGATCTACGGCGGCGTCCCGCAGGCGCGTCAGGTCGGTGCGCTGAAGAAGGGCGTCGACATCGTCATCGGCACCCCGGGCCGCATCGAGGATCTCGAGCGCCAGGGCAAGCTCGACCTGTCCCAGGTGCAGATCGCGGTCCTCGACGAGGCCGATCACATGTGCGAGCTGGGATTCCTGGAGCCGGTGCAGCGCATCCTGCGTCTGACGGCGGACGACAGTCAGAAGCTTCTGTTCAGCGCCACGCTCGACCGCGAGGTCGCCGCCCTGGTCGACGAGTTCCTGGTGGAGCCCGCCGTCTACGAGGTCGCGGGCGAAGATCAGGACTCGGGCACGATCGACCACCGCGTGCTGGTCGTCGACCACCGTGACAAGGCCGAGATCCTGCGCTCGCTCGTCGACCGCGAGGGCAAGACGCTGGTGTTCGCCCGCACGCGCGCCTACACCGAGATGCTCGCCGAGCAGTTCGAAGACGCGGGCATCGCCGCGCTCGCACTGCACGGCGACCTCAACCAGTCCAAGCGCACGCGGAACCTCGAGAAGCTCACCTCGGGTCGTGTGAAGGTGCTGGTGGCGACCGACGTCGCCGCGCGCGGCATCCACGTCGACGACATCGACCTCGTCGTGCAGGCCGACGCTCCCGACGAGTACAAGACGTACCTGCACCGCTCGGGCCGCACCGGCCGTGCCGGCCGCGAGGGAAGGGTGGTCACGCTCGTGACCCGTCAGCGTCGCCGTCGGATGACGGAGCTGCTCGACCGTGCCGAGATCGAGGCGCCGTTCGAGGACGTGCGTCCCGACGACGACCTGCTCGAGGAGATCTCGGGCCGTCAGGCCGCAGACGTCGCCAGCTGATCCGCGACGCGGGCGACCCCGCGCGGGCGGGTCGCCCGCGTCAGAAGAGCATCGCGGGGGCGTCGGGGGCCGTGCGGCGCGCGGCCACGCGCCCCCGTGAGGTGACGACGATCGGGGGAGGCGATGCGGCCAGGCCGGGC